>DASZYU010000288.1:0-1711 GCA_035545215.1 Puia sp. | reverse complement strand
TATCGCGAGATCGCGATGCGGCAGGAGGACCGGAAAATACCCTTCTACTATGCGCAGGTGGACGAGGCGGCGGAGTTGTTCGCGCGGTGGAAGGAAAAGGGCGACCGCAAATTGTATTGAAAAGGCCCCGCCGGAGGCGGGGCCGCGGGTTGCGGGTCTTCGATTGCTGTTATTCTTTCGTTTTCTTGCTGTATACTTCCCAATTGGCGCCATCGACGGAACGGAGCGTCACCTTGGTGTTCGCATCTTCGAGCGTAATGTAGTAGTCGGTCTCGGCGTCCGCGCTGATCTCGAAGAGATCGGAGATCCAATAGTTGCTGTAGCCTTCTTTTACTTTCAGCATCAACTGGATCGGCAGCTGGCCGGATTGAATGTTACGAACCACGGCGATCAGTTGGCCGGCCGGGTTGTAGTAAGCGAACATGACCATGTCATTCAGCTTGAAGGTCAGTTTCGTGTATACCTTACCGGGTTCGGTGGATAAGAGTTCGGCTGACTTGAAATCCTTGTGGAAGGAAGCGGTGACGTCGTCGTCGCGGTCACGGCTGGGGGTAGCAAAGCTGCTGCCGGTTGTCAGGAGCAGACTGGCTATAAGGGCGAAGGTGATAATGCGTGTCATATACTTAGGTTTTAAAAGTTTACGTGTTTGTTGATTGATGACTGTTGGTTTTTACTGTTTGTTTGCATAACAAAGATATGATAACGGACAGGTACTATACAATACATAGTACAGTGAATGGCATAATACTATGTTAAGCGGTAAATTTTCGGGGATGAACTGCTTTTGCGTGGACCCGCCGGCGGTAAAAAATTGATTTTTAAGGTTCATAGTGCTGTCTTTGGCGCCCTTCGGAGGCACGTTCGATCGTCGGCCTTGGGCTTCCCGATGAATGCCAGCGCGATGCCATAAAACAATTGTACTGATAATCAGCTCACTGTAAACCCGGCGAAAATAGGACCGTCCGTTTTTGACCGTCGGATGTCCGCTTTTGGATGAACGGCGCGGGTGTGGGGCCTGGGGGTCGCACGGGGCGCGCAGGTTACCGCAGCGTCGGCAGCACTTCGCCGAGGAAGGCGTTGACGGTTTCGGGCCGACTGACGACAATCATGTGACCGCCCTTCTTGACAACATGTGTGGGAGTGGTCAGGCGGCAGGGGAGCACTTCGTCGCGCTTGCCATGAATATGATAGAGGGGCTGCGGCACCCATTCGTTCTTCCACTCGAGTATCGTACGCAACGACCAATAGAGGAACCGGTCGTCGGTGTCGCGGATGATCTGCCTCATCAGTCGCCTGTCCCTATGCGGATACATCAACAAGGAATGCTTTACGATCGCTGCAAATTTGAGCAACGCAGCTGGCACGAGTCTGTCGAGCCCTAATTTTCCGGCGAGCCTGTACATCTTCGGCAGATGAGCGGAAACGGGAACGCTGCTGATCAGGACCGTGCACACGGGTCGAACAAGTTTGGCGATCTCGACGCAGAGCATACCGCCCATGGAAACGCCCGCAAGAACGAAGGGCTGCGTGGTATCAATCTGCTGCAGAAGCCGCGCGGCATAGTCGCCAAGCGATTCGCGGCGAAGCGGATCGATCCATTGAATATAGAATGGTTCATAGCCTTCGGGCAGCCGGACATAGGTGAATACGCGATGGTCGGCCCCCATGCCCGGGATGAAATAAATTTTCATGTGTGGATTTTCCGAATTTA
>DASZYU010000287.1:0-21168 GCA_035545215.1 Puia sp. | reverse complement strand
GAATGTTATTTAATATGACCGAAAAAATAATACATCCGATCCACCGTTTAAACTATTCGAGCCACATTCCGTCCAATCTATTTTAAAAACCGCAAAAACCTACTAAATCAACTTTATGAAAATGAGGAACTTCCAACGTCTTATGATGGCCGCTTCGCTCTCCGGCCTGTTGTTTGCCGCCTGTACCAAGAATAACAACAATTCCAGCGGCACCTCTGACCAGGACCTGCAAACGCAGTCCGATGACGAAACACGCGTTTCGACGGAAACCGACGCGGCATTCGACGATATCAACACCGCAATGAGCACCGAGGCTTCGGTCACCGGCGCCAGCCAGGCACCTACCCTCCGGTCCGGCGTATCCGTAACCGGCGGAAACAACGATACCGTCAAGACCTCCATCTGTGACGCCGTCGTCACGGTTGACACCGTCGACAACCCCCGCACCATCACGATTACTTATAATGGCTCGAACTGTCTGCTTACCCGTGTCCGTACAGGGTCGATCGTCATTTCGATACCCAAAGGCACCATCTGGGCGCAGGCCGGCGCGCACGTTTCCGTCAGCTTTAATAACCTCAAGATCGTCCGTGTCTTCGATAGCAAGTACATCACGCTCAACGGTACGCACACCTATACCAATGTCAGCGGCGGCACGTTGCTGAGCCTCAATGCCAACAGCACTACCCCCATCGTTCATACGATCACCAGCACCGATATGTCGATCACTTTCGACAACGGCGCAAAACGCAGTTGGAACATCGCGCGGCAGCGCTCGTTCACCTACAACAACGGCATCGTGATCACCGAGACCGGCATGCACAGCGACGGCAGCAAGGACGGCATTTCCGAATGGGGTACCAACCGGTTCGGCACCAGCTTTGAAACGCAGATCGCACAGCCGCTGGTGGTTGCTCAAAGTTGCGCCTGGCAGATGACGGCCGGCCAGGTAGTGGTCACTAATTCCGCCGGTGCGATCACGGTGACCTTCGGTCTGAACGCTTCCGGACAGTCGATCAGCTGTCCGATCGGTAGCGGCACCTATTACTTCCAACTCGTATGGTCCGGTAGTGGCGGGAAGACCTATACCTTCATTTTACCTTATTAATAACGCATTTGCCCGATAAGCGGCCGGCCCCGGTGGCCGGCCGCCACCGGCGAAGTACCCGCTTCGCCGGACATTGCCAGAAAAGCGGTCGCCGCATATCCGTTCCCCGGAGGCGGCCGCTTTTTTTCTTAATTTTACCGGATGAAATTCCTGTTGGTCGCCCTTTGCGCGGGGATACTGTTCGGCTGCAAGAAGAGCTCGGCTGGTTTGGATAATACTCCGGTATTCACGACCTACGTCCGGGCACAGACGGACGACCTGGTCCGTATCTCCACCACGATCGACGCCATCTTTAACGATGTGGACAGCGTCCTGGCAAACCCGGTCGACCTCTGCAGCGCCCACGTTTCCGTGGACAGCGTGTCCGATACGGTATCTATCCTGTACAACAATGGGAGTTGCGGTTCGCTTTCTTATTCGGGTACCGTCAGGATAGGTTACGTTCCCGGCAGCAACTTTGACCACGCGCTCGATACCGTAGGTATCCGGCTGTACAATGTGATGGTCAATACCCCGCCCGATACGGCCCATATTTCCTTCAGCGGGCTGGTTTACTATACGAATGTCAGTGGCGGCAGCCTCGCTGGTCTGGCCGGTGGCGGCGCCTCCCCCGTCGTGCATACGATCACCGGCGTCAATCTGAACGTCGTTTATGCCTTCACCTGGCCGTCCAACTGGCAGATTGCACGGCAACGCACCTACAGCAACGACGGCGGACTGGTCATCTCGACCTCCGGCATGGACTCCGTCGGAACTTTTGGCGCCGTTTCCGAATGGGGCGGCAACCGCTTCGGCAACAGCGTCATCGCAGGCATCGATTCCGCGCTGACGATCCACCAGGGATGCGGCTGGCAATTGACGGGCGGCCGGTTGCATCTCTACAATCCGGCAGGTACGACCAGCGTGACCTATGGTTTGGATTCCACCGGGGCGGCTACCGGCTGTCCCGCTGCCGGCATACCTTACTATTACAAACTGTCGTGGACCGGCATTGATGAGAATCCGTATACGGCCGTCCTTCCCTATCCCTAGAGAAATCCCGTGGAAAAAACCTACATTGCCTGAAGGCTATGTAGCCGCTTCACAGCACAGACATTAAATCTTATGCAAACCGTTACGACCGACTGGCTCCGCTCGGTAGATGTCTTCGCGGATGTACCGACCGATCAGTTGCAATGGCTCATCGACAACTGCAGTTGCCGCGATATCCCGGAAGAGGAGTTTGTCTTCCGGAGCGGGGACCCCGTTAAAGGCATGTACATCGTTGTCAGCGGCAAGATCCGCCTGTTCATCGTCCAGCAAAACGAAATGCGCGAGGTGGGGTTACTGGAGCCACGGGCCGTGAGCGGCGCACTTCCTTTTTCCCGAAGCGTCAATGCGACCGTACATGCCACCGCGTTAAAGGATACCTCCATCCTTATGCTTCCGACGGAAAAGTTTCGCGAGATGGTCGCCCGTCACTATGAGTTGACCGAAGCATTGGTGCATGTCATGACGGACCGGGTACGCAATTTCACCACCCTTCAGCAACAAAACGACAAGATGATGGCCCTGGGCAAGCTGTCCGCCGGGCTTGCGCACGAGTTGAACAACCCTGCCGCGGCTATCGTACGCGGTTCCGAATCGCTGAAACAACACCTGCAGCTCGAGCCCGAATCGTTCAAGGATGTGATGAATGTCCGGATGGACACGAAGGACGTCGATTTCGTAAAGGACAAGCTGTTCGCGATACTGGCGCGAACCGAAAAACCGCGGCTCTCGCTGGTGCAGCGAACCGAACTCGAGGACGAGTTGCGCGAATGGCTGGACGAACATCGCGTGGAACACAGCGACGAGATCGCCGAGAACTTCCTCGACTATTCCTTCACCTGTGACGATATGGAAGAATTCCGCGCGCATATCCCCGCCGAGTACCTCTCCCCTGTCCTGAACTGGATCAATACCAATCTCGTGACCGAACGCATGGTGCAGGACATCAACGAGGCGTCGCAGCGTATCTTCCGACTGATCCAGTCGGTGAAGAATTTTACGCACATGGACCAGGGCAACGGAAAGGAGCTGATCGATGTGCACACGGGGATCGAGAGTACTCTGACCATGATGCAATACAAGCTGAAAAAAGCCAATATCCGTGTGATCGAGGAGTTCGATCCGGCGCTGCCGAAGATCATGGCGCTGGTGGGCGAGCTCAACCAGGTTTGGACCAATCTCATCGACAACGCCGTCGATGCCATGGAAGTCAACGGCCGCGGGCAGCTGACGATCCGCACGCGGAAAGAACATAATTTTGCAAAGATATCGGTCATCGATGACGGGCCGGGTATCCCGGAAAACATCCGTTCGAATATCTTTGATCCCTTCTTCACCACCAAAGGCATCGGTAAGGGAACCGGGCTTGGGCTGGATGTCGTCACCCGGATCGTTCAGGGTCAACATCACGGTTCGGTCAAGGTCGACTCGGCGCCGGGAAGGACCGAATTCACCGTCTGCCTGCCGATAGCAGGTTAAAACAACCAGCATGACACTACCTATCCTTTTCATCATAGACGACGACCCGCAGGTATTACGCGCCATCACCCGCGATCTGCGCACGCAGTTCCGTCAGAGCTATCGCATCCTCAGCACGACGTCTGTAAAAGAGGCGCTGGAAAGCTTGCTCGATCTCCGCAACAAAGGCGAGACGATATCGCTGTTCATCTCCGACCAGCGGATGCCCGAAATGGAAGGCGTCGACTTTCTGCAAAAGGCGCGCGAATACTATCCCGAAGCGAAACGCGTACTGCTGACCGCCTATTCGGATACCGATGCGGCGATCAAGGCCATCAACAACGTGCAGCTCGACTACTATCTCATGAAGCCCTGGGATCCGCCGGAGGAGAAACTGTACCCCGTGATTACCGAGCTGCTCGACGACTGGCAATCGACCTGGCGCCCGCCGTTCAAAGGGATCCGGCTCATCGGTTACCAGTTTTCCCCGAAATCGCACGAGATCAAGGAATTCCTTTCGGGCAATCTCGTTCCCTATCTCTGGCAGGACATCGAGACGAACGCCGACGCCAAACGATCGCTGGAGATGAACCACATTGCGCTCAAGGACCTGCCCGCGCTTTTTCTCGAAGACGGCAGCTGTTTCTGTTCCCCCGATATACCGCTGGTGGCCGAAAAGATCGGTCTCAACCCGACCATCAAGAATACGATCTATGACGTCGTCATCATCGGCGCCGGCCCGGCAGGTCTTGCCGCTTCGGTATACGGCGCCTCCGAAGGCTTGAAGACGCTGCTGATCGAACGACGCAGCCCCGGGGGCCAGGCGGGCACCAGCTCGAGGATCGAGAACTATCTCGGTTTCCCCAACGGTCTCAGCGGTTCCGAGCTGACGCGCAGGGCGATCACGCAGGCAACCCGTCTGGGCGCGGAAGTGCTCCTGCCCCGGTCTGTCCGCGACATCTGTCAAAAGGACGGCTACAAAAAGGTCCTCCTCGACAACGGGGAAGAGATCAATACCCATTCGATCGTCATCACCACCGGCGTAGACTACCGGAAACTCGAAACGAAAGGGATACCCGATTTCACCGGCGCCGGCATCTATTACGGAGCGGCGATGACGGAAGCCGCTGCATTCCGGGATTGCGAGGTCTTCGTCGTGGGCGGTGGGAACTCTGCGGGACAGGCGGCCATGCACCTGTCCAAATTCGCCGCGCGGGTCACGATTGTCATTCGGCGCAACGACCTGTCGAGCACGATGTCTGCTTACCTCATCGACCAGATCGCCAAACGCGACAATATCCATATCCTGGCCAACAGCGAGATCACCGCGGCATCGGGTTCGGGCCGTCTCGAGGAACTGACCATTCAACGGGCGGACACCGGCGAGGTCACCACGAAAAAGGCGAATGCCTTGTTCATCTTCATCGGGGCGCGGCCTTTCACCGAATGGATCGGCCTCGATATCATCAAGGACGACAAAGGGTTTTTGGAGACGGGCCGGGATCTGAAGACCTACGAACTCTTTAAAAAAATATGGCGGCAGGACCGCGATCCCTATCTGCTGGAGACCAGCTGTCCGGGCATATTCGCCGCGGGCGATGTCAGGGCCGGCGCCATGAACCGCGTCGCCTCCGCGGTCGGAGAAGGGTCTATGTCGATCAGCTTCGTACACAGATACCTGGCCGAAGTGTAAACCGCGCCGGGCGACCGGCGCACAAAACGCATACCGATGGCCGACGACCTATGCCCGCATATGCGGGCCATCACAACGCTCAAGTTACCCCGGGGGCACGTCTGCGAGGAGTGTATCAGGACGGGTAGCAGCTGGGTACATCTGCGCACCTGCCAGACCTGCGGCGCGACGCTTTGCTGCGACGCCTCTCCCAACAAGCACATGACCAAACACGCCCATCAGACGGGCCATCCGGTCATCATCTCCGCGGAGCCCGGCGAGCAGTGGATGTGGTGTTACCCCGACAAATTGTTTGCAGAATATTCCTGAACAAGCGCTATCTTCGCGCGTTAGGAGAGGTCGAAGCCTCTTGTCCCAAATGAAGATTCTCATCGAACAGGCTCGCATCGTTGACCGCCATTCTCCTCACAACGGAACGATCAGGGATATTCTCGTCGAAGACGGCCGGATAACAGCCATCGGTGATCTGTCCGGCGATGGGCGCTCCACCAAACCGGATAAGACCATCCGTCACGACGGCCTGCACGTCTCTGCCGGATGGGTGGATGTTTTCGCGCACTTCTGCGACCCCGGTTACGAATACAAGGAGACCCTGCAGACGGGCGCCGCGGCAGCTGCCGCCGGCGGCTACACCGATGTCTTCGTCCTACCCAATACACGCCCCGTCCTCGATACGAAATCGCAAGTGGAGTACATCCGCCGGTCGGCCGCCGATCTTCCCGTACAGGTCTGGCCGCTGGGCGCCGTCACGAAGAGCCTGGAAGGAAAAGACCTGGCCGAGATGTACGATATGCGCAACAGCGGCGCAGTCGCCTTCAGCGACGGTACGGGCCCGGTCCAATCCGCCGGCCTGCTGCTCAAAGGTCTCCAATACATCAAAGCCTTCGACGGCGTCATTATCCAGTTGCCAGATGACCGTACGGTCGGGGCCAACGGCCTGATCAACGAGGGCGTCGTGTCGACCCGCCTCGGTCTGCCCGGAAAACCGATGATGGCCGAGGAGCTCATGGTAGCACGGGATATCGAGCTGACCCGGTACACGGGTTCCCGGATCCATTTCACGGGCATCAGCTCGCCGCGTTCGCTGGACTATATCCGCGAAGCCAAGGCGGCGGGTCTCAGCGTCAGCTGTTCGATAACGCCGCATCACCTTTACTTCACCGATGCCGACCTCTCCGAATACGATACTAACCTGAAGGTATATCCGCCGCTGCGCGACGCCGGCGCCGTTAAAACGCTCCGCATGGCCGTCGTCGACGGACTGGTGGACGCCGTCGCCTCGCATCATTTTCCGCAGGAGTTCGACAGCAAGACGGTGGAGTTCGAAAACGCGAGGGCGGGAATGAGCAGCCTTGAAACGGTTTACGCGGTCCTGCGGACCAGTCTGCCCGAGCTGAGCGCGGAAAGAACGGTCGATTTGCTGAGCGTCGGTCCGCGCCATTTGTTCGGAATGTCGCAGCCTTCACTGAAAGAGGGTCAGGAGGCTACCCTCACGTTCTTCGACCCGGCCGGCGCCACCCAGTTGGACAGCGGAACAACGAGATCCCGGTCGAAGAACAATCCCTTCATCGGAAGAAAACTCCGGGGCAGGGTTATCGGCACGCTGAACAAAGGGCGTGTTCATTTAAACGGGGAGGAGGGGTAAACGATGGCTCAACGAAAAAAGATCCCGCTCCTGGTACTTTTCGGCAGCCTGGCCGCACTGGGCATGATCCTGTTCACGCTCGGCGCCTACAAAGGGGGCACCGAAACATTCCTGGGACCGATGGTCTTCCTGATGTACCTGATCCCCGTCGCTTGCGGAATCATCGCGGCGCTGACCGAGCGCAGACGCCGCAGCGGACGGCTCGAATTCCAGACAGCCTTACGGCTCATCTTCGGGATCATGGTGGTGGCCATGGCAGTCCAGACGCTATTCACTTGGCTGCTGGTACACGTCTTCGATCCGGGGTTTGGACGGGCGCTGGCGCCGGTCGTTCTGGCGAAGATGGAGGCCGCCTGGCGGAGATTCGGTATGCCGGAGGCAGACATCCAGAAGAATATAGCCGCTGCCAGGGCGGAGGATGCTTTTGCCTTTGGGAGCATGCTTTTCGGTCTGGCACGGGACTACCTGCTCGGCTTTCTGGTCTCGCTGATCCTGGCAGTGACGATAAAACGCAAAAACCCCTCGGGGGAAACGCATAAATAACCAGCATGGACCTATCGATTGTCATACCCGTTTACAATGAGGACGAGTCGCTGCCCGAGCTGTGCGCCTGGATCGAACGCGTCGTTGCCGGACATGGGTTCTCTTACGAGATCCTGCTGGTGGACGACGGCAGCACCGACCGCAGCTGGGACGTCATCACCGAATTGCGTCACGGGAACCCGCATATCAAAGGGATCAAATTCCAGCGCAACTACGGAAAGTCCGCTGCGTTGAACGAAGGCTTCCGGTCGGCGCGCGGCGAGGTAGTGATAACGATGGACGCGGATATGCAGGACAGCCCCGATGAGATCCCCGAATTGCGCCGAATGGTCCTCGAGGAACGTTATGACCTGGTCAGCGGCTGGAAGAAAGTTCGTCACGATCCGATTTCCAAGACCCTGCCGTCCAAATTCTTCAACTGGACTACGGCGAAGGTTAGCAGGATCCGCCTACACGATTTCAACTGCGGGCTGAAAGCCTATCGTAACAAGGTTGTCAAAAGCATCGAGGTATACGGTGAGATGCACCGCTATATCCCGGTTATCGCCAAGTGGTCCGGTTTCCGGAAGATCGGCGAAAAAGCGGTACAGCACCGCGCGCGCAAATACGGCCACACCAAGTTCGGCGGACTGGGCCGCGGATTGAAGGGCCTGCTCGATCTGGCCTCCATTACTTTCGTGGGAAAATACGGCAAACGACCGATGCATTTCTTCGGCCCGCTGGGCGTCATCTGCGGGCTCATCGGTCTGGGCGAGACCATTTCGCTGGTCATCCAGAAACTCGACAACCGAACGTCCTTCACGCTGACCAACAAACCGTCGTTTTATATTGCGCTCACCTGCGTACTACTCGGTACCCAGCTGTTCCTGACCGGCTTTATCGCCGAGCTCATTTCGCGAAACTCTCCGGGACGCAATTCCTATCTCGTCGAACAAAAACTGGGTTTGGAATGACCAGCAAGGCCTCCGTCGTCATCATCGGTCCGGCGCATCCGCTCCGCGGTGGGTTGGCTACCTTCGATCAGCGGCTGGCCAACGAATTCCTCCGCGAGGGCTATGATTGCGTCATCTATTCGTTTTCGCTTCAATATCCGTCGTTCCTCTTCCCCGGCACCACGCAATACAGCACGGACCCTCCTCCCGAAGGCCTGACCATCCTGTCCCGCATCAACTCGATCAATCCATTGAACTGGATGTCCGTGGGTGAAGAACTTCGCCGCCGACGACCCGACATCATCGTGGTGCGTTACTGGCTCCCATTCATGGGGCCGGCCCTGACCGCAATTCTCAGAAGGGTGAAAAGGAATCGCCATACGCGAATCGTCGCCATCACCGACAACGTGATACCCCATGAGAAACGGCCCGGCGACACGGTCTTCACCCGGAGGTTCCTTCGGACCTGCGACGGGTTTGTGACAATGAGCGAAAAAGTCATGCAGGACCTCCGCCGTTTCGAACCGGATAAGCCCGCGCGCCAGGTCATGCACCCGCTGTACGACAATTTTGGCGAACCCGTTCCGGCGACGACAGCCCGCGAATGGCTGCGCGGCAAAGGTGTAGACATCGGCGACCGCGACCGCATCCTGCTCTTCTTCGGATTCATCCGCGGCTACAAGGGTCTGGATATCGCCATCCGCGCGATGGCGGACAAAGGCGTGAGAGAGCTCGGCGTTCGTCTGCTGATCGCGGGCGAATTCTACGAGGATCCGGCTCCCTACCGGCAACTGATCGCCCGGCTCGGCCTCGGTGACAGGCTGCTCCTTCAAACGAATTTCATACCCGACAGCGAGGTCCGCTATTACGTCTGCGCGGCAGACGCCGTTATTCAGCCGTATCGCAATGCGACACAAAGCGGCGTCACCCCCCTCGCCTATCATTTCGAAAAACCGATGATCGTCTCGAATGTAGGCGGTCTCCCAGCCATGGTCCCGCACGGGAAGGCGGGGCTCGTTGCGGCGCCGGATCCCGAATCGATGGCCGAAGCGATCCTGCGTTTCTTTACGCTTGGCGCGGGCTATTTTCTTCCCGGTCTGCGCGGGGAAAAAACAAACTACTCCTGGAGCCGGCTGGTGGAAAACATCCTGCTCCTTGCGCTTCCCAAAATAGACAAGACCTGGACCCTCTTTCTCGACCGCGACGGCGTCATCAATATCGAAAAACAAGGCGGCTATGTCCTCCACTATGGCGAATTTGTGTTTTACGAAGGAACCAAAGAAGCGCTGCGCACCCTGGCCGGTCTTTTCGGGCGGATCGTCATCGTGACCAACCAGCGCGGGATCGGCAAGGGCCTGATGACCACGGCGGACATGGACGAGATCAACTCCAATATGATCCGCGACATCGAGGCGGCCGGCGGGCGGATCGACCGCGTCTATTTCGAACCTTCGCTGCAGGACGACCACCCGCGTCGTAAGCCCAACCCCGGCATGGGCCACGAGGCGAAAAACGATTTTCCGGGCCTCGATTTTTCGCGGTCGGTCATGGTGGGCAACAACCTCAGCGATATGGAATTCGGCCGGAACCTCGGAATGCTGACGGTCTTTATCCGTACGACCAACCCCGAACAGGTCCTCCCGAACCCATTCATCGACCTGGCGTTCAACTCCTTAGCCGATTTTGCAAAACATTTGCGTACGGCGTGAAATTTTACCCCCATTTTACCGTTTGCCCAGTTGTAACTTTGCAAGATTATGCGATCGAGACCCCGAAGAAGATGGTTCCCTGTTCTCTTTTGTTTCCTGGCGGCGGCCGGTCTGTCGCTCGTTTTGGGCACCCTGCATGCTCAGCAGCTGACCCCGGCGCAACTGGACAATTTCAAAAAACGCGAGGATTCGCTGAAGGTTTTTGCCGATACCATCGTCAATGGCCAGACGGCGACGGTTCGCTTCATCGCCGACAGCCAGTTTGTCCGGGGCCTGGTGCGGGCGCTCCGCCAGCCGAATTCGTTCGATTATCCCTTCGACTCGTTGCTGACGATCTCGCATCTTTACGCGCCCGACAGCGCATTCCGCATCTTTACCTGGGAATTCAAAAAAGATAACTACCTCTACCTGCAGGAAGGGGCCATCCAGATGAAGACCCCCGACGGGTCGCTGAAACTTTTTCCATTGTTCGACGCGTCCATGTTCACCAGCAAACCGTTGGATTCCGTCAGAGGCCGTTTGAACTGGATCGGCGCCATCTACTATCGCATCATCCTGAAGACCTGGCAGGGCCGCAAATTTTATACGCTGCTCGGTTTCGACGACTACAGCGTAACCAGCAATAAAAAATGGATGGAAGTCCTGACGTTTACGCCGCAGGGCGAGCCTCGTTTCGGCGGGCCGTTCTTTTCGTTCCAGGAAGACTCGGTGCGCAAACCGACGCAATACCGGTTCAATATCGAATACAAAAAAGAGGCCGCCACCAGGTTCAATTACGATCCGGCTATGGACATGGTGGTCTATGACCATCTTACCCCCGAGGGAGATCACCCGGAGAAAAAGGACACCTATATCCCGGACGGCGATTTCGAAGCCTTCCAATGGAAAGAAGGCCGCTGGGTACATATTGCCAAAGACCTGTTCACGTTCAAGCTGAAGGACGGCCAGTTCCCCACCGAAGCCAAGATCCTCGATGACCAGGGCAAGATCAACGAACAGGCATTGCAACAGCAATCCGAAAAGAATATGCAAAAGAAAAAGCCGGGCGACTAAAGGGGTATGCCGGCATCGACCGGTGATCGAGTGACCGGCGGCGGGTGCTTCGGCGATTGGCGCGGAATGAGCCTCCCCCGGCGCTAATGATCCAACAACCGGCTCTTCGCGCGATTGTATTCGTCCTCCGAGATCGCGCCTTTCATTTTCAGCTCGAATAATTTTTCGAGTTCGGCCGCTATCTGCGGCGCATCGGCGCGTGGAGCTGCCGCCCCGCCCCGTTGATCGAATCCCCCGCGATGATCCATCGCCGCAGCCATCTGGACCGCCTGGTTGCCGAACTGCCAGTTCTTATAGTCGGCCTGCGCCGCCGTAATGGTATCTTTCAGCCGCTTGGGATGATTCACATTGTAATAATCCGTAGCGCCGATCTCCGCCGCAGTCTGGATCTCGACATGACCGAAATTGAAGATCCGGCCCCATACCGTCTGGTCATAGGAGACATTGTTGATCTTGTCAAGCGGGGATTCTTTGGCATAATGACTCAGCAGACCCGATTCGTCGATGACCCTGAAATTGGTGACCACCCACAGATTGACCTTCCAGGAATACCAGCGGAGCAACCAGTAGCCGATCCCTGCCACGGGCCCGAGCCACCCATAGATCGTTTGAAAATGGAACACCGCGATCAAACCGCCGACGGTCAGCAATAACGCAAAAAGGGCCGGAGCGACCAGCGATGTCCAGCTGCTGTACGTGACGAGCAGGATCTTTTCTCCTTTCTGAAGCGAGGTCCGCATAGGAACTGTATGGTTTCGTTTAGTCGAGTTTCAGCACGGCCAGGAAGGCTTCCTGGGGCACTTCCACGCTTCCGATCTGCCGCATCCGTTTCTTCCCCTCCTTTTGTTTCTCCAGCAGCTTGCGTTTTCGGCTGATGTCGCCGCCATAACATTTGGCGGTGACGTCCTTACGGAGCGCGCTGATCGTTTCGCGAGCGATCACCTTGGCGCCGATGGCCGCCTGGATGGCGATCTGGAATTGCTGACGCGGCAGCAGTTCTTTCAGCTTCTCGCAAAGTTTGCGCCCGAAATCCTGGCTCCGGCTGCGGTGGATCAGCGCGCTCAGCGCATCGACCTTATCCCCGTTGAGCAGGATATCCATTTTGACGATGTCGCTCTCGCGCCGGTCGATCGGATGGTAATCGAACGAAGCATATCCGCGCGTCTGGCTTTTCAGCTTGTCGTAAAAGTCGAACACGATCTCGGTCAGCGGCATCTCGAAGATCAGCTCCACGCGCGTCGTGGTCAGGTAGGACTGGTTGAGGAGGATACCCCTCTTCCCGAGACAAAGCGTCATGATATTCCCGATATACTCGGGCTTGGTGATGATCTGCGCGCGGATATACGGCTCTTCGATCCGTTCGATCCGGACGGGATCCGGCATTTCGGCCGGGTTATTGACGACGATGACCTCGTCCTTTGTCGTGTACGCCACAAAACTTACGTTCGGAACGGTCGTGATGACGGTTTGGTTGAACTCCCTTTCCAGCCGCTCCTGGATGATCTCCATATGCAGCATGCCGAGAAAACCGCATCGAAAACCGAAGCCGAGCGCCTGCGAGGTCTCCAACTCATAGGTCAGCGACGCGTCGTTCAGCTGCAGCTTGTCCATGCAATCCCGCAATTCTTCGAAATCGTCCGTATCCACGGGAAAGATACCGGCGAAGACCATGGGCTTCACCTCTTCGAACCCCTGTATCATCTCGGGATGCGGGTTACTGGCCAGCGTGATCGTATCCCCGACCTTTACCTCTTTCGCATTCTTGATGCCGGTGATGATATACCCTACGTCACCGGTTTTAACTTCGGGACGGGGGTCCAGTGTCAGTTTGAGCACGCCGACCTCGTCGGCCCCATACGAGAGCCCCGTCGAAACGAATTGGACGATATCCCCTTTACGGATGCTGCCGTTCAGGATCCGGTAGTAAACGATGATGCCGCGGAACGAATTGAAAACGCTGTCGAAGATCAGCGCCTGCAACGGCGCATCGGGGTTGCCCGCAGGCGAAGGTATGCGCGATACGATCGCTTCCAGTATCTCCGGCACGCCCATACCGGTGCGTGCGCTGGCCAGCAGGATGTCCGCCGGTTTGCAACCGATAAGCTCGATGATCTGGTCCTTGACCTCCTCGACCATCGCCCCATCCATGTCTATCTTGTTGATGACGGGGATGATCTCGAGGTCGTTCTCGATGGCGAGGTAAAGATTGGAGATGGTCTGCGCCTGGATACCCTGCGTGGCGTCCACCAGCAGCAAAGCCCCTTCACAGGCCGCCAAAGCCCGGCTCACCTCGTAGCTGAAGTCTACGTGCCCGGGGGTATCGATGAGGTTCAGGATATATTTGTTTCCCTGGTGGGTATAATTGATCTGGATAGCATGGCTCTTGATGGTGATCCCCTTCTCCCGCTCGAGGTCCATGTCGTCCAGCACCTGCGCCTGCATGTCCCTTTCAGAGATCGTGTTGGTCATTTCCAGCAACCGGTCTGCCAGGGTGCTTTTTCCGTGGTCGATATGGGCTATGATACAAAAATTCCGTATATTTTTCATTCGCTGCAAATCTACGTATTTTCACACATTCATTCGTTATGATACGCCTGTTGTTCACCGCGTTTATCGTCTTACAAATAGGGATCGACCTGGCGCATTCCGTCACTTTTTTTCCTTTTGTTCATTACGGGATGTTTTCCAGGATCGAACCGCGGCCCGACACGGTCCGGCTGTACGAGGTTACGGTCGACGGGATGAGGCTGCAACCGGCCGGCATGGCCGTCTATCGCTGGGACATGGTCCAGACGCCGTTGGAGGCATTCGACCGGCAGACCGCGACGAACGATTTTGCCTTCGACAAACAGCAATTGCGGTGGGGTCTGCAGCGGGCCGGTGCCGGAAAAGTCTATAGCCTGTTGAAAACCAACCTGGACAATACCGGCGATTTCCCCTCCTGGTATAAGACTTATCTCAGCGGCCTGCTGCACCGGCCCGTCCGGCAGCTGACCGTCGGCAAGGCTTGGTACCGGTCCGCCGATGGCAGATTGGTTCTACTGAAAAAAGAACCCTGGATAAATCTCTAGCCGGCAGCATGCAATATTCCCGCGATAAGAACCTTTTGCTGACCGTCTATTTCCTGTTCTATTTCTTCGTTTTTTTCTTCTTTGCGCTCGATCACCGTCTCCTGTCGCAGGTGCGGCCGGTGCTGTTTTGGTACAACCGCGACCTGGCCGAACTCACGCTCATCGGTCTGGGGCTGCCACGATGGATGATCGCTCACCCCGCAGCCTTTGCCGCAATGGACGGGCTGGTGTTTACAATCCCGGCGTCGCTGATCGTATTTGCAGCGCGCAAAAAGCGGTTCTCCCGCCCGCTCGGTTGGTTCTTCACGCTCTTCTTCGCGCTGTATATCCTGTTGGCCGACATCTTCTGGCAGGTGCACCTCGAACCGTTCGTCGTCTACTGGCTGCTTTCGTTCTGCTTTTTGACGAACGATGAACGGACGTTCTACCGCATCCTTCGCCTATGCCGTTATTATTTTCTTTACCTGTTCGTTTCCGCGGCGGTGTGGAAAATTGCCCGCGGCGCCGTCTTCCACGGCCAGGAAATGAGCCATATCCTGCTCGTACACCACGGCTATCTCCTCAGCGGCGACTGCGACACCTGGACATGCGGGATGTACCGGTGGCTGATCGCGCATCCCGCGTACGCACAGTCGCTTTATATCGCTTCCGTGGTGCTCGAGGCGTCCTTCCTCGCCGGTTTCTTTACCCGGCGCTTCGACCGGCTGCTGATCCTGCTGTCGATCGTCTTTGTGGTCGCCGACCTGGTCGTCATGCGTATCCCATACTGGACCCTGCTCGTTGGCGCCGCCGCGCTCTGGGTGGACAGCGGCAGCCGGGAGCGGGCGATCGTAGTCTACGAGACCACGCATCATGAAAACCTGCCGGCGCTGCTCGATCTTGCCGCCAGCCGGTTCCCGCGGGTGGTGGTTTTCCTTCAGGAACTGTCCTGGCAAAACCTTTGCGGAGAAGGCAGCCCTTCCGATCGCTGGCCGGGGACCGAATTCGTCCGGCAGGCCCCCGGATCACCCAACCGCCCCTTTATCCACCGCCTTTTTGCCCACATCCGCCGCCACCGGTGCAGCCACCTTCACCTGAGCACGCTCGACAACAACCTCCTGGTCTTCGCATGGCGCATAGCCATGGCCGGTAACCTGCATGTCAGCCTGACCATACACGAGGTCAACGCATGGTTCGCGCATACCGACCGGTCCATACGCGGGATATCCGAGTCGCTGGCAAGGCTCTTTTTTCAATGGCGGATCGGCCACTACACCTTTTTCCTGCCCTCCATGGCGGCGCGCTTCCAACAACGGTTGCCGGGAGCCAGCACGAGCTTTATCCCTTCGCGTTTCTATACGCGAGGGCCGTCCGGCGAGGCCGCGTCGCCCGATATTCCTCAGGTTGCGGCCCGGCCGTCCGGCGAGGCCGCGTCGCCCGATATTCCTCAAGTTGCGGCCCGACCGTCCGGCGAGGCCGCATTACCCGATATTGCTCAGGCAGCTCTCCGGACGCAGCAGTTCGATGCCGCCTCGCCGTTTACGATCGTCATCCCCGGGTCGATCGACCCCAACAGACGCGATTATGAGATAATTGCGGCCTTCTTCGAAAGCTGGCAACCCGCCCGTCCGGTGCGCCTTGTCCTGCTCGGTGACGGCAACAGCGGTTATGCGAAAACCGTCATCTCCCGTTTGCAAAACGTGGAATCCACGATATTCCGGCTCGTATACTATGCGGGATATGTACCGGAAGCGATCTACGAACGCGAGATACGCGCCGCCCACCTTTTCTGGAGCCCGCTCCGCGTGGAGAAGAAAGGCAGCCGCGATGAACCCGAGGTCTATGGCCAGACGACCGCCAGCGGACTTACGGCCGATCTGCTGCTCAACGATATCCCCGCGCTCGTGCCGGCCGGGTTTGTCCTCTCACCGCCTTTCGACAAAGCCCTTCTCTCCTATTCCTCCCCCGCCGATGTCGCCTCCATCCTGGACCGGCTCCTTGCCGACGGCCAAAAACTGTCCCGGTTGCGACAGGAGATCGATTCGGCATTTTCTTTTTTTGTCAAGGAGAACTTTACCGGCGCTTTCGAGGAATTAATGGGGTCAGCCAGCCGATCAATAGCGAGCTGACGCCATATGACCGGTAAACCACGACCGCGAGCAGCAGGTTGTACCCCGCACTGCTGACCAGGATCGCCAACGCGCCTCCGGTAATGCCGCTGACAGGGATCAACAGACGGCTGGTCAGCGCCAGCAGCGCTACATAGGCGATCAGGCAACCGGCCGAATAACGCTCGCGCCCCTGCGTCATGAGAATGGTATTGGCCGGCCCGAACAGGCAGAAAAGCAGCTGGGCAAGACTGATATAGACCAGCGCGGTATACCCTTTTCCGAATGCCGGACCGAACAGCCCCAGCACGAAGCGGCCAGCCAGCAGGTTCACCAGCAGCAGGGGCAGGGCCAGCAATACCATGAGCCGGTTGCTTTCCCGGAACAGCGAACGCGTATAGTCCTTCTCTTCCGGCGAATGTCGGGCGAACAGCTGCGGCAGGACGGTGTGCATCAGAAAAAAGGGAAAGATGAGCAGGTCGGCCAGCCGGTAGCAGATGTTGAAGATGCCGATGTCCTGCACCGGCGTGAACAGCGGTAACAGCAGCATGGTGATCTTGGTGGCCAGCAGGTTCATCAGGCTGATCACAAAAAAATAGAACGTACTGCGCGTCAAAGGCTCCTGCGGCGGTTCTTCAGCCGCGCGGTCGCGATAGCGGCCAGTCTTGCCGAATGCCAGGAGCAGCACGATGCCGCAGCAGACCCCCGAGACCAGCGTTCCAAGGACGACGAGGTGCACCGGGTCGAAACCGATGCCCGCCGCGTGGAAAAGCGCGGTGAACACGATCAGCAACAATGGCCGGGCCAGTTTCTCCACCACCTGGCTGAGCCGGACATGGTTCATCGCCTGCAGGATCATCTGGTTGAGCCCGAGACAGGCAGAGAAATAAACTGCGCAAAGGCCATATCTGAAAAGGACCTCGTTTTCACTCAGCGACCGCAGCGGGAAAACCGTGATCAATGTCAGGAAGGCCACGCAGACTACCAATGCGGCGAACAGGATCCAGCCATTGACGCTTTTAACCAACCCTGCCAATCGCCGGTGCCAACCCGCCCGGATGAATTTGGGCAGTTGCGCCAGCACCAGGTCGTCGCGGCCGCCGAGAACGATCACGCCGAGGATGCTGACCCAATTGAAGACATGCACGTACCGGCCATAGGAATCGGCGTCCGAAGAATGGATGATCCACCAGTTCGAAACAAAAACCAGGAGGACCGAAAAGCCCTGAATGAGGAAAGAATTAAGCGTTCCCCGGATGATCCGCCGCCGGTCGCCAGCCGTCAGGCCCTCTTCCGGGAAAAGAAGGCCGCGTATCATTTCAAACTGCGGATGATGGCAGCGAACTCCATGGCATTGAGCGATGCGCCGCCCACCAGACCACCGTCCACATCCGGCGAACCAAACAGTTCGCCCGCATTGGCGGCCTTTACGCTGCCTCCATACAGGATGGGCAACTGTTCGGCCAGTTGGTTACCATATTTTTTCGCAAACCGGCTGCGGATGTGCGCATGCATCTCCTGCGCCTGCGCGGCCGTGGCGGTCTTGCCGGTTCCGATGGCCCATATCGGCTCGTAGGCGATGACGATCTTTCGGATCTGCTCTTCTGGAAAATCGAACAGCGATTCTTTCAACTGCGTCTCGACAAAGGCCTCCTGTGTTCCGGCCTCCCGTATAGCCAGTGGTTCGCCGCAACAGAAGATCGGCGTGATATCGTTCTCGAGACAGACGGCGACCTTTTTGGCCAGCGACTGGCTTTGCTCGAAGAAGTATTCCCTTCTCTCACTGTGACCCAGCACGCAATAACGGACCTGCAACGAGCGCAGCATCTCCGCGGAAACCTCACCGGTGTAAGCCCCTGCTTTCTGATCCGAACAATTCTGCGCGGAAGCGAACCAGCGCTCCCTGCCCTGCAGTTTAGCGACGGCCATGGGCAGATAGGGAAACGGAACGGCGAAAACGGCCACCTGGTGCGAAGCGAGGGAAACACCGGCCTGAAGGATCGAATCCAGCAGCTGTTCTCCCTGTTGTAGCGTGAGATTCATCTTCCAGTTGGCGGCCGCTATTTGTTGTCTCATGAAGGAACTGTTTAGTGTTGGTCAAAAATATGTTTTAAAATAAGCATTTCGGCGTCGGTAAACGACCGGCCCTTCATTTTCTTCCAGTTGCCGATATCGCGTACCGCCTTGTCCCATTCGTAACGCAATCCGTCGCCCTGTCCCCAGGTGAAGTTGCGCAAGTATTTCGGCGGACGCGTGTCTCCGAACACATTACAGCAAACACCGACCACGGTGCCGGTGTCGAAGGAGGTATTGATCGCCGAGCGGCTGTAGTCTCCCATCAGCAACCCGCATTTCATGCCGGCCGGCAGATATTCGGCGGAAGCTGGATGCCAAACCCTGATTTCTCCGGCATTGTTCTTGAGATTGGACGCGGATGTACCCGCGCCGAGATTGCACCACTCGCCGATGACCGAATCGCCGAGATACCCGTCGTGCCCCTTGTTCGAATAGCCAAACAACACGACGTTCTTCAGTTCCCCGCCGACCGTGACGCCCGGTCCGAGCGTGGTCGCTCCATACACCTTCGCGCCCATCTTGACGACGGCTCCTTCGCAGGCCGCGAAAGGCCCGCGGATCAGCGACCCTTCCATGATCTCTGCATCGCGCGCGATATAGATCGGACCGGCTGACGCATTCAGGACGCAAGGCCCCAGACGCGCGCCTTCTTCGATAAAAATCGCTTCCGGACGAATCGCCAGGACAAAAGACGGAATGGGTTGCGAACCCCGACCGGCAGTGACCAGTTCGAAGTCTTCGAACAATGCTTCGGCATTGTGCTGAAAGATGTGCCAGGGCAGCCGTATCAACCGGCCATGCGTGATCAGCCGGTCGATCGAACCTTGTTCGATCGGGCCCCGGGCGAATTCCTCGTGTACCCTCGCAGCAAGCGCCCTCGTGGGGAGACAGTTGGCGGGCAATGCCGGACCGCTGCCCAGCTCGAAATGCCCGGCCCCCAGCAACCGCGACCACTTTTCGCGGAAGGTCAGGATGCCCATCCGGATATCCAGCACCGATCGCGTCGCGGTAAAAGGAAGGAGATCGTCCGTGCAGGACACCTCTTCGAGGATCAGCTTGTACATCTTGTCGTAAAACTAAAAAAACCCTTCGATCCGAAGGGCTTTTTTTGAATGCGCGGAGCGCAATTATTTCGTTTTCTTTTCGTAACGTTTCTTGAACTTGTCGATCCTTCCCGCCGTGTCGACCAGGACATTTTTGCCGGTGAAGAACGGATGCGAAGTATTGGAGATTTCCAGTTTGATCAACGGATATTCGTTGCCGTCTTCCCATTTAATGGTCTCCCTGGACTGCGCAGAGGATTTGCTCAGGAAGGCTTCCCCGTTGCTCATATCTTTAAAAACCACTAACCGGTATCCTTTGGGATGGAGATCTTTTTTCATAACTTGTTCTGTTTTAACCCTGTACGGATTTTGCCGTACCGTTACGCCTCAGGGCCATCGGCCCGAAATAACCCCTCGGCGCAATTTGTCAGTTAATGGGCCTTTGGCCAATGACCTGTTGGGCCATTTGGGGTTGCAAAGTTATAGGATTTATGCGGCCCGCGCAAAAAAATCTGGGCCCGTTCAGCTCCGCATATTCACGTATTGCAACGCGATCCCGAGATTGGCTCCGCTGCATAGCTTGATGATGGCCTGGAGGTCATCGATCTTTTTACCGGTGACCCGGATCAGGTCGTCCATGATCTGCGTTTGCACCTTCAGCCCGGAGTCTTTGATCAGTTTGGTCACCTTTTTGGCGTCCTCCTGTTTAAGACCGTTGCGGACGGGCACTTCCTGGCGCGTGACCTTTCCGCTTTGGTGCGGTTCCTTGCTCAGATCGAACGCCAGCGGATCGAGTCCCTGTTTCATGCTACGGCTGATCAGCACATCGACGATCTGTTTGAGCTTCATGTCGCTTTCGGCCTCCAGGTCGATCTTCATATCCTTCTTGTTCAGATCGATCTTCACAGGCGAATCCTTGAAATCAAAACGGTTGGTGATCTCCTTCCGGGTGACGTTGACGGCGTTGTCCAGGACCTGTTGATCCACCTTACTGACGATATCGAATGATGGCATAGTGGGGACTTTGCCCCAAATCTACATCAATTCCCGTTACCGCCTGCCCTGACCCGGCTCTCCTCTTCGCCGGCGCCGTTGTGACGACGGCCGTTTGACATCCCTTTCAGCGGTTTGCCGAAATTCCAGCTAAAGGTGAGCGCGACCTGGCGGCTGTCCCTGCGATTCTGGAAGGTGGCCTCTGTCTGCTGAAAATTGATATAGCCGTGCGGGTGGTTGGTATAGAAGATATCCCTGACAGCCAGTTTCAGCGAGGCCTTGTCCCTCAGTATCTTTTTGGCGATGGCGGCGGACGCCTGACCCAACGGATACACGACGATCTGGCCTTCCACTCCCTTCGTGCGGTAAAACCCGGAGATCTCGCCGCTCCATCCGCCAGGGAGGAGGAACTGGTTGTTCAGATTCATCAATAGATTGGTAGCCGATACATTCAACGGCTCCCCATACAGGTAGCCGCTGAACTTACTATAATTCAAATTGCTGTACAGGATGGCGGTCCACCATTTGGCAGGATGCAGCTGCGCGCTCACCGAGACGCCGGCGTTCTGGCGGCTGCCGATATTGCCGTTCCGGACGATCGTCGCCTGTCCCGATTGTTCAAAGGTCTCCGAAAAGAAGTCCTGGGTATAGCTGTAGTTGAGCGTCGTATTCAGAAACTGCCGGTAGGTATGGGTCAGCTCGACATTGTGCGTGAACTGCGGCTGGAG
>DASZYU010000286.1:0-12926 GCA_035545215.1 Puia sp. | reverse complement strand
CAGTTGACCGCGCCCATCCTTCATTAGGTAAGCGATCCACGATGAACCGGGCGGGTTTGGAAGCCTGTAAGAACTGACAAGCGCCAGGAGTATCGTTCGATCGTTGTTGAAATAATGGCGGCACAAGCTGTCCTTTGAGCGGAAAAGAACGGATCTTCCGGCAGGATCGAAACAAACAAAACCAGCCCCGGCGACGGTGTAGTGCGCTTGTCCTTCGCGGTAAATGCTCATGCCGGTCCGGTCGTTGTAGTCCCATATAGACCTGCCGTCAGGGCTGACGAATGTGGATTGTGCAGGCGAGTGGAAGCAGAACAGTAATGCCGGAATAAACGTGGAAAACTTTTTCATTAGGAGGTGTTCATCGGTTAAATCATGGCCACGTCTTTATGCCTTTCTCCATTTTGTCCAGGTCTGCTGTCCAGGTTTGAATGGCCAGTTTGTAATGGGTGAATTTTGCTATGTCGATGACTTTCTTTTGCCAATTGAGCGCCTGGTCCTGTCGACCAAGCTTGTATAGTATTTGGGCGTAGGTGCTCATTAGATTGGCGAATAGGAGGTTCTCATTAACGGATAGCCTGGTCTTGTCATTAGGTTCTTGAAAAGCGATCAATTTCCTCATCCACTGTGCGGCGATATCCAATTGCACGGAATCTGAGGAGCCGAGGAAGATTTCCCAGGCCATGTTGTTGTTCACGCCCCGGTTTCCGCCGGTATCGATCCCATTTAAGCGGTACCGATCAATATAGACATTGAATTTTCGCTTGTCATCCTTTTCGATCGCATACCAGCTGGTGCGCGCATCCAGCAAAACCTGATCCACCAGACGGCGGGGATATCGTTTGGCGGCGGTCGCGGCTAGCGAGGTCCAGTCGGGTTCTTCGCGATATTTGACGGCTTTTTGCAATGGCAGGTCAAATGCGTCTTTCCAGATGACATAGGTAACTGCGGTCATAGCTGTACCTTTCTTGCCTGCAATGCTGTCGATGGCAGTGGGCTCATTCATCCAGACCAGGAAGGCACTGTCACCCGGGAGCAAGAAGCGGTACAAATTCCGCAGGAACTCGACTTCGTCGGGATAAAACACAGCCTTGCCGTGCAGCCATCGTAGATGTTGTCGCGTAATCGCCTCGGCAAGGCTATCGGCTCCCATATGCAACGCCTCGAGTGCCAGGTCTTTGGCTTCCGTTTCCGGCAGCCTCCGGGAGCGCCATTTGGCCACCTTGTTGAAATACCGTTTTTCCGGATCGAGAGCGTCCTTCCCCATCTGGACAAATTGGAGTACGGATTTAACACCAATGCTTTTGTGTACGATCTTGCCATCTGGTGTCAGAAAGAGGTAATAGGGAAATCCATTAACATGCTGGCACCTCAACAGGCTGTCTGACAGGCGGCGCAATCGACGTGTACGGGGCGGATCGTGTTTGGTAGAGTCGGCCTGCAACCGGATTGACACAAAGTGGGCGTTATATTCGGCCGCGACGGCATCATTCGGGTAAACTTCCCGATCCATGAATTTGCAGGGCGCGCACCAAGTCGCATATAGATCGATAAAGATCAATTTGTTTTCTTCGCTCGCAGTTGAACGGATGGCTTGCCAGTCGGACGCGGTGTCGAAATCTATTCCGTGTTTTTCCTGGCAGAGTGCAAAAAATGGCTGAATCGTCAGGAGCGATAGCAAAAGTAGTTTCATAAAGTTCATTGTGGCTGAATTCCTCAGTATCCGGGATTTTGGACGGCATTGGGATCTTTCTGAATGTCCCCCTGCGGTAAGGGGTACCATTGTTGGATCGTATTCCATGCACCTCCTGATTTTTGCGGAGTGGCTATCGACATGGCATTGTCTACGGTGCCGGTGCGTTTCAGGTCCAGCCAGCGGTGTCCCCATTCCGAAAATAGTTCCACCTGCCGTTCGTGCGCGATTGCAGCCAGAAGCGAGGTCTTATCCGAAGCTGTCGTCGGCGGGAGGCCTGCGCGGGCCCGTATGGCATTGAGATCGGCCTGTGCGCCGGAAATATTGCCTTGTTGAGCTCTGGCTTCTGCGCGGATCAGGTATTGTTCCCCGAGCCGCAAGACCATCGTGTACTCCGTAACGGTGGTTCCGGTAGAAGCTTTGTATTTGTAAGGGAAATACCAGGTCGTTCCCGACACGATCACTGAATCGATCCAGTTGCCGATCGCCTTGCGCTGGTCGCCCGTCTCAAAACTATTCAGGATTATGCTGCTGACACTGATGGGTGATGTGGCATTCGGCCCCGTTCTCGGAATATTAAAAGCCAGCCCGTCCAGGGTGTTGGAAGGATTGACGCTGACCGGTTGTAACTGCCAGATGGCTTCGTGGCTATTCTTCAGGAAAACACTGTCGAGGGACGTCAGTGCATAAACGGAGTTATTGAGGACCACGCTGGCTGCTGCTTCCGCGCTGTCATACTCTTTTGCGTACAGGTAAGTACGCGCAAGCATAGCATTTGCCGCCGCCTTCGTCGGACGGATCCTTTCGGTTGTGGTCGCCAGCAAGGTGCCGTTTAGATAGGAATCACTTAACTGATCTCTCGCTGTTTTTAGATCCATAACGATCTGCTGGTAAATCTGGGCCTGAGATGTGCGGGGCAAGGATGCGTTGGATTTATAGTCAGTCGACAAGACCAACGGGAGATCGCCATACAGGCCGGTCAGGTAGAAATAGCAGAAGGCCCTGATAAACTTTGCCTCCCCGAGCAGTTGGGTTTTGATGGCGGGCGTGAGCGAAACAGAAACGGACAACTGATCTATTGCATCATTGCATGCATAGACATACGGATAGATATTGTTCCAGAGTTCAAACCCGGCGGTATTGGCAGCCAGGTTATTTCTGTAATATGCGATCTGGTTGACGACCGTTACACCGTTCCAAAGTGCGTATTCGTCGGATGACAGACCGGCAAGAAAGGAAATCCCGGTAGCGCCACAGGCGAAGCTTCCCTGGCTCATTTTTGTGTAAATACCGGTGATCACGGCGATGGCCGTCGCGTCTGACGTGAACACATTTTCCCCGGTGATTGACGTGGGCGGCGGGGGGACGCTGACCAACTTCTTGCAGCCGGACAACAAAAGCGTCATGAGGGCGGGATAGAGCAGGTATTTTATGATTCGCATAGTTTGTTCTTTGCTGAATGATTCATGTTAGAAAAAGGAGAGCTGTATGCCAAAAGTGATCACACGCAGCGGCGGTAAGCTGGTTGTGCTTCGGGTTTCCGGATCTACTCCGATATAGCGAGTGATCGTGAGCAGATTTTGAGCGTCGATGTACAGTCGGCCGTCGGACAAACCGGTCGTGGGCGATTTGTTAATTGGCAATTGGTAAGAAAGCGACAAGTTCTTCAGGCGGGCATAACCCGCATTCGAATAGGCGGCATCACTGCTTTGGGCGGCTGATATCAGACTAAACAGACCGAAATTCGAGTTGTACTTTTGGTATTTAGCGACATCGCCGGCTTTCTGCCAGCGGTTGAGCATCCAGACCGGTTGATTGATGTTTGGTCGTCCGCCGGAAAGATTCCCAAAATAGTAATTGGTATTGATCTGCTTATTGAACTGAAAGAATACATCGAGCCGTAGCCGTTTGTAGGTAAAGCTGTTATCAAAGCCTCCATAGTACCCTGGGTTTGTTTGGATCAGGCGCGTTCGGTCTGTAGAAAAGTTGGGGGAAGAAGTGGGCGTACCTTTGCTGCTCTGAAATAGGTACAGACCAGTGGCAGGATCGACCCCCAGGTAATGATAAACATAAGCGCTGTTGATCGATTTTCCAACGGTGAGTGAGCTGGCGTAGGTGGACTGCGCGAGATTGGGAAAGGCGACCAGCTTGTTCTGCGGTATCGTGAGATTCAAGCCTGTAGTCCAGCTGAAGTCTTTTCGCTTTATAACAACGGCCGATAGCATTAGTTCAAGCGAGGTGTTTTCTACGGTCGCCGGAAAGTTGGTGATAATTCCGCCATAACCGGTGAAGATCGGCAGCCCGTACGCGAGCAATTCATTGGAAGAGCGGTTGATCGCGTAGTTGGCGGTTAGGGATATCCGATCGTTAAGGAAAGAAAGGTCCAGCCCGGTCTGGAATTTTCTCGTTTCTTCCCATTGCAGATAAGGATTGGGGAGACCGTTGACGGCCAGGGCGCTCACTCCCTCGTAGGGATTGCCTACACTAACCGGGTTGTAAAGATTAAAGTATCCGTAGTCGCCGATTTGGTCGTTTCCGGTCGTTCCATAGCTGGCGCGAAGTTTTGCGAAGGAGATAATCCTCCTCGCACCCTCGAAAAATCGTTCTTCAGAAAAGATCCAGGCAGCTCCTGCGGATCCGAAATTGTGCAGCTCGTTTTTCGCGCCGAACCGGCTGCTACCGTCTCGTCTGGCGGTGAGATCCAGCAGCAACTTGTCCTTCCAGTTGAGCTTTAGCCGGCCGTAGCCCGCTGCATACTTGTACTGGGAATTGACTGAAGTGCCGATGGTGATTGTACTTGCCTGCTTGATGTCTTCAAGACTTTGATCACTGTTATAACCTGTGCCATTGTATTGCTGGCCGACGTTGCGGGTTTGCTGGATCGTGGATCCTAGCAGCGCTTCCAGTTTCCAGTTGCCGAAACCCGCCCGGTAAGTGAACTGTGGTTCCGCGATCCAGGTAGCTGCCGTCGTATTCGAATAAACAGCGCTGCGCGAAGTAGTTGGCCTGCGCTCCGGGCGAACGGCTGTTAGCGGCGATGGCAGGAATTCGTTTGTCGTTAAGTTGTTGTAGCCAAAGCTGCTTTTGAAATCGAGACCTTTCAGCAACTGATAACTTAGTACAAGGTTACTCAGCAAATTGTTTGTCTTATTTACATAGCGGTCGTTCTGGTAGGCGAGCGGATTCATCCAGGTCGAAGTGCCACTCGGAAGTGGAGCCCAGTTGAGCGAGCCATCGGCGTTGTAAAGTTTAGGAGCGTCTGGAGCAAGGCTCATGGCGAAGACCGTGAGATCCTGGGTCATTAGCCTATCGTCGTCATACAGGTAACTGCCTGTCAGCTGGATCTTGAATCGCTGGTTGGCCGAACTGCTGTTGATATTGAAATGCAGGGTGCCCTTCTGGTCATTAAAATCGCCGGGGAAAACGGTTGTCTCCCGGTGGTAAGTGCCGCCTATGAAATATTGAAGGGTAGGCACACCACCCGAGACAGACAGACTTGCATTCGAATAGGAGGCCGTGCCTCCGATGAGTTCTTTTTGCCAATTCGCATTCCGGGTGGTATCCCATACACCATTTACGTCGTAATTGGCGTCAGTGGGACTTACGGTAACCTTATCGTTGTTTAACGCTTCCCTCCGCATTGCCAGGTATTGGGAAGTGTTCATCAGGTCCAAACCGCGTGACACCCTCCCCATGCCCTGCTGGACATTCAGGTCCAGCTTCGTTTGTCCTACCTTCCCTTTTTTCGTGGTGATCAGTATTGCGCCATTGGCAGCCCGGGAACCATAAATGGCAGTCGCATCGGCATCTTTCAGCACCTCGATACTTTCGATATCAGTGGGATTAATAAAATTGAGGGGATTACCGCCACCAAACGGTACACCATTGAAAACCGGACCGCCGGAGCCGCCGAGTGGCCCGCCGTTGACAGAGGGAAGCATTTGGGAAAGGTAGGGCACGCCGTCGATGACATAGAGCGGGTCGTTGCCCCCCAGGATACTATTCTGTCCCTGTACTCGAACAGTTACCCCTGCACCCGGCAAACCGTTGGCCGGCGTGATCACCAGACCGGGCACCCTGCCTTCCAGAGCAAGCATTGGATTGGATACCGGCTGTTTTTGGATATCCTCACCTTTCACGGTGACCACATTGCCCGTCTGAAAGCGGCGGCTGGTCTGGCCGTACGCAATCACCTGCATTTCGTCGAGTGCGGATACAGCTCGGCCCAACACCAATGAGAAGCCGCCGGCCCCGGAGGTTAGTGGGACGTTAGATGGCAGGACGGTGCCGGTCGTGGAAGAGGTAACGCGGAACCGGATGGCGGTATGGCCGATATAAGAGACCTCCACCTCGCTGTTTTCATGCAAGCCATTCAACACAAATGCTCCGGTAGCGTCCGTTTTAGTTCCCTGTTTTGTCCCTATAACGTCGATGCTTGCACCTTGAAGAGGATCGCCATCTTCATTGGTAACCCGGCCGGAGATATCGATAGAAGGTTTTTGTACGGGCGGCGCTGTGCCGGAAGGTGTTTCCGGTTTCTTTGAGATGAAGATCGTCGTGTTTTCAATGCTATAGTCAAAGGGTTGGTCTTTGAGCACCTGTTGGAGGAAGCTTTCGAGCGCGGCATGGCTGACCGATATGGTTACCGGCCGCGCCTTTTGGATGTCGCCGGCGTTGAAGAGGACGGCATAACCCGTTTGTTTTTTGATAGCCCGGAATATCTTTTCGAGCGGCACTTCTTTGCCGGTGAAACTGATTTGCCGGGTAGTCTGCCCGGCGGCCTGCAGACAGGTGATGAAGAGTAGGAGCATGATACCGCTACGGGTAGCTGGAGCCTTGGATAGCATAGAGTTGACGTCCCGATGTCCCCGGGACTGGTTTTGGTGGTAATACAGCAGTCTGTGAAAGGAGAAGGTCTAATTCTTGTTATGGCAGGATGAGGAGTCGTTTCCCTTCCACGCGGGCATGGAGGCCGATCTTTGAAAGGCCTTTCAGGACCTGGGATAAGGAGAGATCGCGTTTCATTTCGCCGCCCAATTGGATATCGGGTATGGCGCCCTGGTAGGACACATCCAGATCGTACCATTTGGCCAGCTGGCGCAGGGCGGACTGGATATCGGTATTGTCAAAATCGAAGAGCCCGTTCTTCCAGGCCATCACCTGGTCGAGGTCGACGTCGGACTTGACGGAAATGGAAGCTGATTTCGGGGCCTGCGATCGGTCGGACTGCGTGACGGCTTGCTGCCCTGGCTTTAAGAGTGCCGTACACCCTGATCCGTGGCTGACCCGGACACTGCCTACCAGTAAGGTCACCTTCAGGTCCTTCTCGTCGTCATAGCCGTTTACGTCGAAGCGGGTGCCGAGGACCTGCACCGTGACCGGCCCTCTGGTCACGAAGAAAGGGCGCGACGGGTCGGAGGCGACTTCAAAGTAGGCCTCGCCGGAAATAGAAACCGTACGGTCCTTCCCCGCAAAGCCTACGGGATAGGTGATCGAGCTGCCGGCATTGAGCCAGACATGCGACCCATCGGCCAGGACAAGATCGATCACGCGCGAGGCGCGGGGATTGTACAGGGTATTGTTTCCGGTCTCGGGGGAACCGGAAGACGCGGCAGTCCTGCTATAAGCGATCCGGCCGTCTCCCAGCTTTTGCAGCTGGACATTTCCCTGTACGATCAGCGAACCGTTCGTGGTGCTGTCGAGATAAATCGTCTTTCCGTTGGCCAGCGTAAGCGAGGCACGATTGGTGGCGGGCGCTTTTACGTCAGTGGCCAGCGGCCGGGCCGCGATCGTATTGGACGGCGTCTTTTGACTGGTCAACCAGCGTGCGGCGCCTGCACCAAGCAGAACAATGACGGCAGCAGCGGCCCAGCCGATTTTCCGGATAGCCATAAGCCTGACGGGCGTTTGTGTCGAGTTTCGGCTTTTGTCGAGCACGGACTCGAACACCGTCTGCCAATGCGCACGATCATAATCCGGGTCGGCTTCGCCTTGCCGGAGTTCCTGCTGCAGCCATTGCCGGACCGGTTCGCTGTCTGCCTTTTCCTCTCTAAGGCGCGCGAACAGTTCTTCCACTTCTTCCGCAGTCGCGCGGTTGGAAAAATATTGTTTTGCCAGGTATGCTATTCTTTCGGTCATGTTTTGTTCCGGTGACGAAGCAGCCGGGTTATAAGGCAGACTGTCAGCTGGACAGGATGTACTACTGACCGCCCAAAAAAAATTTCGGAGACTACAGGCGTGACAATAGAAAAAGCAGCAACAGGCAAAGAAAGGCGCCGGCCTTTCGCATGAATTCGCGGATCGATTGAATGGCGCTCCCCAACTGGTTCTTAACCGTGTTCGGTGAAATCCGGAGCCTGTGGGCAATTTCCCGGCGTGAAAGGCCCTCTGTGCGGGCCAGTTGGAAGACAGCCCTGCGTTGCGCGGGCAGCGAGTCTACAGCTTGCCGCAAGAGACGTTCCACCTCTTTGTCGACAACCAGCTCCTCGGTCGCGTTGTGGCTGAAGGAAGGGGCCATCAGCGTCTTCGCATGATCGATGAATGCGCGTTCGTAGGATTTGCGTTTGATATAGGTGTAAGCGGTGTTGGCGGCGACGGTAAAAAGCCACGAGTCGGGTCTATCTTTGGCGGCGACATCGCGGCGATGGGTCCACAGTTTGAGGAACACTTCCTGCACGATCTCCTCCGTCACCTCCCGGGATTTAACGACGTTAAAAATAAAAGGATGAAGCCTTGGAGTATAATAATGGAACAGTTGCTCAAAGGCAGCCTCATCACCTTCGGCCAGGTGAGCGAAGAGCGGATTATTTTCGCACGCAGATGCCATTAACCGGAATAAAGGTAGCAATAATTTGCAACCCCGCCGCTCCCCTGAGCAAGCAAAGGGCTGTCCGTCGCTGACGGCGAAAGGCAGACTATTGGGGGGAAGAAATGTACTATTGGGACCGCAAAAAATTCCGGGTTATGACTGGAAGGTAGCAGGCCATGCGTGGGCTAATTACGTGGTGAAAGAACCCGTTCCTGCGGTACGATGATCGGCTCGGGTTCCGTTTTGTTCGGATACTGGAAAAGCACGGTATATTGCCGGGTTTCAGGGTGCCATTCCTGGATAACACCTGTTCCTGCGGGTTTACCGGTCGTGTCGACAACGATTACGGACTGGCCGGGCGAGAGGTTCATCCGGCAAAGATAGGAAAGGATAACGGATGTTCCATCTGCTGGCGGTAATGCGCGTTCTTCCTGCACGCTATATGACGTCTTCGCCGGATGTTCTGCCGGTGGTGAGCAAACGGGCTTCGTTGTCGAGGAATTGTTCATACAGTTTGAACCCGACATGCAGGGTGACCAGCCAGTCGCCGGTGGTTGAAAGGTCCGGGTCCTGATCATATACGCGCACGTGCGCGTGCAATTGTTGACTGGCGGAGGTCAGGTAGGTGCGGCGCAGGAAGAGCAATTCGTCCTGGTCTGTCTTGCCGCCCGCATAATAGTTGAGGAAATCCTGGTGTTTGTCCCGGTACGCCGCGATCTTCTGTTTTTCACGGTGCAGGAAGGTCACGTTTCGGAAGGGATCGTCCATAGGGTGGAAAGTCTGGTACTGGTACGCCAGGATATGAAATTCCAGCCGTCCGGTGAATTGGGGTTTGATGTATTTGAAGAAGCGAATCTCGTTGCGGTCGTCGCCCAATCCATGTTCCTTCACCCACCTCCTAAGGCCTTCCCAATGGCGCAGACAACTCTTGAAGCAATGCTCCGTCCGTTCGAGCCCCCGCGGTTCGGTGCGTTGGATCAGCATGGTCTCACGGCGCATTTCGCGATACAATTCCTGCCATTGGTCGATCATCGGTTGCTGTTTGGTGTCCACAGGAAAAGAAAAGAAGGGAAAGTAGAAACAATCCCCTGGTTTACGATTACTGCCTTTGGTTTCCCGCAGGCTGGCTTTGCAAAAACGGGGACCAATGTGCGTCCCTGTAAAACACTGTCAGCTGTCTCCTTTTCAAAGAAGGCAATATGATAACAGGGGAAAACGACAGCCGTTCCCCAACCTTTTTGCTTGGTTCTTTCAGCGGGCCATCCCGATAAGGAGATGGATGCAAAGATAATCTTGCTCCGTCCCCTCGCCGGGCGGGCGTCAAATAAATAGGGGATGAGTAGAGACAGATCCCCGGTGTGATAAACACTACTCGCCGGACTAGCCGGGTAGATTTTTTTTATAGAGGACGAGTAGAAACTGGTCCCCTGCTATTGTCTTTCAACAACCACATGAGAAAACTAACTTCTATGACGACCGATGCCGTTGGCGAAAATCGCTAAATGAGCATTGGGTTCAATCGTTGTTTGTGTCAATTACCGTTACTGGAAAAATCAGAAAGATCCGGCGAGCAACGGGGTAAGAGAATAAGGTTCGTGAGGATAAGACAGCGGCCTGGCGGCCTTCGGCTGCGGGCCCCGATTCCCGCGGTCGATTGAATGCTTTCCTTCACTGTCCGGTTTGGACGGCCACAAAGTAAGATCAATTTCTTAAAAAAAACAAGTGCTTGTGATGATTTGTTTTTTAGATGGGTATATTGTACACGACAGTGCGTGATAAAACGGTTTAGCAGTGTCTGGCGTCCACGGCGCGAGGCTGTTCTAATTAAATGTCAATTGTACGTTTAAAAATTTTTGCGTTCCGTACGAAAAATATTTCTATATCTTTATGCTATGAGGCCCGATTATCCCCACAAGCTTTTCGGCGACAAGCGCACGGTCTATGTGCTGTTGATCCTCACGCTCGCCGAGGAGGACACTCGATCGGTCGTCTCCTGAAATCGGTCTTTTATTTCCCGCTTTGTTTCATCATACACACACTTTATATCTTTAGCAACGATGCTTTCCACGAACAGACTCTTCGCTGTTGTGTTGCCCGAGGCAACCGGCATGCTTCCTCCGCGGCGCCTTGCTTACAAGCGTTCGCCGGAATCAGGTGACGCCACCGTTTTGCAAAATAGTTTTCGTCCTGTCGAATGCGCTTCGATTGTGGACCCCGATCGGTCGCGGGTTCCCGCGCATCCCGGCCGGATCAGTGGCCTGGCGCCGGTTAACATTGCCGGGCAATAGACGTTCTTCAACGCGCGCACGCGCGGTTTCAGGATAGGGCCTGTGTGAAGGTCCCGGTGCAAGCAGGCGCCGGGTTCCATCGGTTAACGGATGGGAGAACGGTTGGCCCCGATCCGGCCTGTTCCCCTGTGAAAGACCGCTTACGGTCGGTCGAGGGCGGCCCTATTCCTGACCGTGTGTCGCACGGCTAACAAAAATCGCTTATCTTTACGCCAACCGCGATGTGAAACGGCCATTATCGGGATGTGCTGTTTCTGACGCCGCAAGGCGGACGCCCGCGGGAACTTTCACTGTCCCGATATGCCCAGATACCTTCTGTTCGTTCTGTTTTCCCTCTTGATGAGCCGTATGGCTGCGGCACAGGCTTTCCCTGGCGCCATCGACGGCGCGGTCCGTGATAGTCTTAAGAGCACGATGCTCGAGGAGGCTACGGTCAATCTGCTCGTCGTGAACGGCGGACGTTCGCGTGTCTTTGCCGTCCGCCGCAATGGCCCGCATGGTTTCCAATTCCGCGGGCTGGCGGCCGGCGAATACCTGTTGGTCAGCACCTACCTTGGCTATTCACCGGACACGGTGCGGGTTGTCGTCGGCCGGGGCGACAAGGCCACGGCGCATGTCGTCCTCCGGATGCAGCGTTCGGACAACGCGATGATGCAGGTCGTCGTTACGGCAAGGATTCCGCCGGCCATTGTGCGGCATGATACCATTGCCTTTAATTCGGCCGCCTACCCGACCCAACCGCATGCGACGCTGGAAGACCTGCTGCGGAAGCTGCCCGGCATCGACATCGACAAGGACGGCAATGTGACAATGCAGGGCAAGAAGGTGGACCGGATCTATCTCGACGGGAAAGAATTCTTTCTGAGCGACCCGAAGACGGCGACACAGAACCTCCCCGCGGATATCATCGACCAGGTGGAGGCGTTCGACAGCCAGAGCGATCAGGCGCGTTTGACCGGCGTGCGGGACATGAGCGGTACCAGGACGATCAACATCAAACTCAAGAAGAGCAAACGGCGCGGATACTTCGGCAAGCTCTATGCCGGTACGGGCTCCGGCGCGACGGGTACTCCCGGCTCGCTCACGGGAAGCTATTCGGCGGGCGGCAACGGGATGGTCTTCGGTAACACGACGGCGCTGGTCTCCGCGAATCTCAATAACCTGAACGATCAGTTCACCGGCAGGGACAACCGCAACGGGCCCGGTAACGCGGGTGTGCAGACGCTGAACAAGGCCGATCTGAATATTCGCCGGCAGACCGGTAGATTGTCCTACTCGGTGGACGGCGGGACAAACGGGAGCCATACACTGCTGGACCAGCTGAACACCACGCAGACGAGTCTCACGGATTCCAGTCTGCTCTCGCATCGTCACAGTCATTCGGTCGCCACCAACCAGGACTGGCAGGGCAATCTCTTTCTGGAATACAGGGCGGATTCGTTTCGCCTGCTGGAGCTTCGCTCTTCCGTATCGGGCACGTCGAACACCACCCGTTCCACCGATTCGACGAATGTGGCAACGCTGAAGGCGTCGGGCGGCTATCCGGTGAATGATGGTTTCACGTCGAATACCGGTCATACGACCGGCACCACGGTCACGAATCTGCTGAATTTCCGGCAACGCTGGCGAAAACCCGGCCGGACCTTGTACATCGGCCTCTCGCAGAACAGCAACCGGCAGGACCAGCCGCAGACGACCTATTCGCGGGTCAACCAGTACGACAGCGCGGGCGCGTTGCTCGGGCGCACGGTGATCGACCAGGCCGTCAGGCAGCAGGCGGGCACCGATGGCTATGGCGGGCAGTTGATCTACACCGAGCCGCTGCGAACGGGCCATTTACTGGATTGGAGCTACAAAATCGACCGAACGGTCACAACGAGCGACCGGGCATCGATGGACTTCGACAGCCTGACGGGCGCCTATGACAAACCGGACGCGGTGACGAGCAACCACTTCACCACCACCAATACCATCCAGCGGGCAGGCATGGGCTACAACGGCACGATAGGAAAATGCCAGTACCAGATCGGCCTGGCGGGACAATTCAGCGAGCTCGACAACCGGAACAGGTCGAACGATTCCGTCCTGCGGTTGCGGCAGACCAACTGGTTTCCCCGGGCTTCGCTGATCTACTCCGCCG
>DASZYU010000285.1:0-7043 GCA_035545215.1 Puia sp. | reverse complement strand
CTGCACGGTATCCCAGTCCTTATCAAAGACAACATCGATTCCGGTGACAAGATGCAGACCACGGCCGGCTCGCTGGCGCTCGAAGGCCACCATGCCGCTAAAGATGCCTTCATCGTGGCAAAACTCCGCGCGGCCGGAGCGGTCCTGCTCGGCAAAACGAATTTGAGCGAATGGGCCAACTTCCGGTCGAGCCGTTCGACCAGTGGATGGAGCAGCCGTGGAGGCCAGACAAAAAACCCCTATTTCCTCGACCGCAACCCTTCCGGGTCCAGCGCAGGATCGGGATGCGCCGTATCCGCAAATCTGTGCGCAGTCGCCATCGGCACGGAAACAAACGGCTCCGTCGTATCGCCTTCCTCGATCAACGGCATCGTTGGCATCAAACCCACCGTTGGATTGCTCAGCCGCAGCGGTATCATTCCCATTTCGTCGACACAGGATACGGCGGGGCCGATGAGCCGAACGGTAAAAGACGCTGCACTGCTGCTTGCCGCGCTGCAGGGATTCGACCCGAACGATACCGTCACCGACGAAAGCCAGGGCAAGACGAGGCCCGGCTACGACAACTGTTTCGACGCGACCGCGTTGAAAGGAAAGACCATCGGCATCGAGAAAGCGGCGCTGACTGGCCACGAGGGGGTCGTCGCACTCTTCCAGGAGGCCATCGGCGTATTGAAGGCCCAGGGCGCGACGGTCGTCGAGATCGAGCTCCAGCGCCTGCTCACCGATGCGAATTCAGTGGAAGGGGTAGTCCTCCAATACGAGTTCAAACACGGCCTCAATGCGTATCTTGCCACGGCAGGCGCGCCCGTCAAAACGCTCGCCGACGTCATCGCCTTCAATCAACAGAACGAAAAAAGAGCCATGCCCTTCTTCAAACAGGAAACGCTGGAAAGAAGCGAGGCAAGAGGTGACCTTGACAGCCAGGAATACACGGACGCATTGAAGAAATTGCTGACGGCCCGCACGGTCATCGACGACCTGATGAAACAACACCAGTTAGATGCAATCGTCGCCCCGACCAGCGGACCGGCCTGCTGTATCGATCTGGTCGCCGGCGACTATGGTACGGGCCGCTCGTTCTCCGGTCCCGCGGCAATTGCGGGCTATCCGCATATCACAGTGCCGATGGGGTTGGTCTTCGATCTGCCCGTGGGCCTGTCTTTCGTCGGAACCGCTTACACCGAGCCCGCGCTGATCACCATGGCATATGCCTATGAACAGGCCTCGAAAAAACGCGTGCCCCCAGGCATGGTCAACGCGGCGAACCCCGGCCGGCCCGCCTGAGCAGGGTGCCATGTAAACCGGATGGCCATGCAGAGCCGTCACCAACGCGGGCGATCGCCAACGCGGCGAACCCCGCCTGACCGGCCGCGCACCGGCCACGGCTCAACGTTTCAAATATCGTTCGAGGAACTTATAACTCACATCGCTGATCAGCAGGTAGCTCTGCCAGTTATATGCCGCCCCATGCGCGCCTGGCGGATAGATCCGAAGATCGGCGTCTTTTCCGGCGTTGGTCAGCGCTGTCAGCAATTGCATCGTCTGCGCCGGATGGACATTGTCGTCGCTCATTGAATGGATCAGCAGCAAGTGGTCCTTCAGATTGGCCGCATACGGCATATCGGCGCTTTTCTTGTAGCCCTCCGCATTGTCCGGCAGCAATCCCATATAGCGTTCGGTGTAGACGTCGTCGTAAAGCCGCCAGTCGGTTACCGGCGAATTGGCGATGGCGGCCTTGAATACGCCGGGATGCGTCAGAACGGTATACGTGGTGCTGTAACCGCCATAACTGGTACCCATGATCGCCATATTCGCTCCGTCGACGTACGGCAATGTCGAGAGGTAATGCGCCGCCTCGGCGAAATCATGGCTTTCCCATTTGCCCAGTTGCCTATAAACGATCTTCATGAAAGCGCTGCCATAGTCCGCGACGCCGCGGTTGTTAATGCCCACGACAATGTACCCGTTTTGCGCCAGCCATTGCTGAAAGCCGTCAGCAGCCCAGCGGTCGGATACTTCGTGCGACTCCGGGCCGCCGTACACCTGCATCACGACAGGGTACCGCTTCGTCGAGTCGAAATGGAAAGGCCTGATCATATATCCGTCGATATCGACGTTATCTGACGTGCGGAACCGGAACAACTGCTGCGGCGAATACGCATGGGCCCGGATGAATTCCGACACGCCATGGTTGTCCTCCAGCATTTTCAGCAGCTTGCCCTGCGCGTTGTACAAACCGGCCTGCATCGGCGTGGTGCTGTTGCTGTATTCTTCGATGTAAAAGGCAGTATTCGGCGACATGTCGATCCGTCTCGAGCCCGCGGGCCCGGTCAGCCGTTTTTTGGCGCCGCCGTCGAACCGGATACTGTACAACTGCTGTTCGAGCGGCGACGCTTCCGCCGACAGATAGTAGATCGTCTTCGTCTTCGGATTGATGCCCGTGACCTTGATGAGATCCCATTTGCCAGTGGTCACCTGGTTGAGGAGCTTGCCTTCGTAACTGTACCGGTAGACGTGGTAATATCCCGAACGGTCGGAAACCCAGAAGAACTCCCGCGTGTTTGCCGGGAAATAGACCATATCGTTCACTTCCGTATAAAAGTCGAAAACGGAGATCCAGGTATCGTTCTGCTCTTCCAATACCACGCGATGCTCACCGGTCTTCACGTTGAAGAAATACAGCTTCATGTGGTTTTGCGCGCGGTTGAGCGTCATCACCGCGAGGACGTCCGGATCGCTGGTCCAGTAGATACGCGGGATATAAAAATCTCCTGCCTCATCCGGCGCCAGCCACATTTTTTTTCCCGAGTGGACGTCAACGACGCCGATACGGACCATGGGATTCGGGTCGCCCGGCTGCGGAATAGGAATGCGCACCTGTTCAGGGTGCACTCCTTCATAATTCGTCATTTGGAAAATGGGCACCTCCCGTTCATCGAACTGCCAAAACGCGATGTAACGGCTGTCCTTCGACCAGTTCCATGCCTGGCCCTGACCGAATTCTTCTTCATACACCCAATCGTAGTGGCCGTTGAATATTCCCGTGTCGCTGGTATGGTCATCCGTCAATTGACGTTCTGCGTCCGCGGCAAAGTCATATATGTACAAATTGCCGTTGCGCTCGATACCCACCGACGCGCCGTCGGGGCTCAATTCCGCGGAACGCGCATCCTTCGCGGCTTGCCGCAAACCCATTCGATCTATATCATAGATGTAGTAGTCCGAGATACCCGAATTCCGATAGATATGCCGGAAATTGGTCCGGAACACCAGGTGTTTCGAATCCTGCGACCATTGGAACGATTCATACTTAAATGGGGTGGCCGTGCCGGGAAAGGTCAGACCGCTGCTGGTGAAAATGGTCTTTTCCTGGAGCGTTTTCGGATCCATGGTCCGGATATCGCCGGATATCTCAAAAGAGTATTGCGTCCCGTCATTGATCCAGTTGATACTACGCGGGCCGGTTTTGCCGCGCAGTCGGAAACCGGTCTGCAATGCATCGGCGAGACTGCTGTATTGTTGCTGGGCGTAAACGGAAAGGAAAAGAGAAAAGGAAAGAACAGTCGCTGACAGTCGTTTTATCATCTCGGGGGAGTATTAGGCGGCTAAAGTATGAAAAACGAAAAAACCCCCAAGTTTTAGTCAGGGGCTTTTCAAGAGAGATTGAATTTTAATGCTTTCGATTAGAAAATGAAAGCCGGTTTGGTTTTTCAGGATGTTGTGATACAGGATTTCATTGGTATTGGATAAGTCAAAGCTACGTTCAAACGGCTTGTTAAAAAAGAGCAAAGTCCCTCGATTTCCATCGTATTTTTACGATTCTAACCGCTTTCTAATGCGAATTTTCAGGTGGGCTTGGCTAATTTAGCAAGAACCGAAAATTCCAATTACGTGAAAAAAATCGCTTTGATCCTTTCAGGCATCCTGTACCTGGCGCCTTCCTTCGGCCAAACGATAAAACCCGATTCCACCGTCCTTTCTACCGACATGGACATCCGCAACAAGGTCCTCAGCGACATCCAGGACAACCTCGACAAAAAGACAAAAAACATCGACCAAACCCTCTCCAAGCTAGACCGCAAGGTCGACAGCCTGGACTTGGAGATTGCGGCGTCGCGGGACGCCCGCGACAAGGCGGACAAGCTGCTCCTGCGCGTACAAGCGCTCGAGAAAAAACAACAGGCCATCGAGGAGAACGAGCTCTACGTTTACCAGGCCAACTACCAGTCTGCGATCATCAACCTGGTGTCCATGGATAAGGAAATCAAGCCGCTGGTCCTGTTCAACGCCACCAAGAGCTTTTTCTCAACACTGAATGAGACCGCCGATCCGATGAAATACCCGGGCTACCAGGACTGGTACAAGAAGTTCTACGAATACATACAAAAGGAAAAAGACAAGGAACCCGCGCTGAACGTACTGAACGACATGGTGCAGATGAGCGGGAACCTATCCGCCGCCACGCCGATCGCAGGTCCCGTCTCCCAGGCGTTGTTCCTCGGCATCGAATCGTACATCAATTCCCTCGGCTCGAAGAAAAGAGAGCTGCGCGATCAGAGCCAGAAAATGTTCCTGCTGACGGCCAAGCTGAGCCAGTTCGACTACGACAAGGACCTCATCGAACAGCAATGGGAAATCGTCACCAAGGAGCTGGAGAAATTGCAGATCCATTACGATACCATTCTCAACCAGAACCTCGCCCTGCTGAATGTCCCTCTCACAGCTTACCACCAGCAGTTCAACAGGGAGACCGACGCCGACAAACGCTACCAATTCCTTACCCAGCTGAGAAAAGCGGCGTCGTCGCTTGTCACCGAACGGAAGAACGCAGATGTAAAGAACTGGAAACAGCCCATCTATTACGAGCTCATGGATGTGCAATCGCTGAAACTACGTTTCGGTGACCTGACCTTCGACATCCGAGGCATACTTTCGAAGTATAGCCAGCTCGTGGCCAAATACCGCAACGATCCCGAGATCGGGCTGAAAGTGCAGGAATTGGAGGTGAAGTTGAACGCACTGGACGACACCTTCGACGGCGCCTTCGATCCGACCGAATACATCAACTCCGCGACCCGCATGTACCTCGTAAATTAAAACCCCGGCCTGGCTTCGAGCTGGCCCCGTTTTCGGCCTTAGTCCGTGCCCATACCGCAACGTATCATAAAAAGGATGCCCCGCCCAGGACGGGCTGGAAGCCCGTCGGCCGAAGGCCAATCATAATAAGGAAGCCCCGCCTTCGGCGGGGCTTTTGTGTACGGATCAGGCAAACCAACCTCAGACAGACAGCGTTTATTTATTTATGTTCGGGTTTAACCGTTTATTGATGCTCGGGCAAACCGTTTATTTATTTATGTTCGAGTAATTTGAAGAACTGGTCGAGCTGCGGCAAAATAACGATGCGCGTGCGGCGGTTGAGCTGACGGCCCTCCGGCGTATCGTTGCTGGCGACCGGTACATATTCGCTGCGGCCGGCGGCAGCCATTTTAGCGGGTTCGAGACCATATTTTTTCTGCAGGATACGTACCACGGAGGTCGCGCGCTTCACGCTAAGGTCCCAGTTGTCGAGCAGTGGCCCGCGACGGAACGGAACATTGTCCGTATGACCTTCCACCATAAACTCGATATCGGGCTGAGCCTTCAGGACCTGCGCAACCTTGCCCAATACTTCCTGCGCGCGTTTGGTGACTTCGTATTTACCACTGGCAAACAGCAGCTTGTCCGAAATATCGACATAGACCACGCCTTTATCAACCTTGACGTTGATATCCTGGTCGTTTAGATTGCCGATCGCGCCCTTCAGGTTGTTGACGAGCGCCATGTTCAGCGAGTCCTTGTGCGCCAGCGCCGATTGGAGGCTCTGGATATACGCATCTTTTGCACCGATATTCTGCAGTGACTGGCGGATGCTCTGCGCCTGCGAAGCGCTGATGACGGACATGTCCTCCAGTTGTTTCAACGCCTGCGTATTGTTCTCTTTCAGAAAGGCGATCTGTTTCTGCAACGCGGCCACCTGCGCGTCGCAATTCGTCTTGTCCTGGCTGAGAGAAGCCGTCTTGCTGTTGCAGTTCTTGAGGTCGTTCTGCAAATTGCCGTAAGCGTTGTTCAGGCTATCGTACTTCGATTGCAGGGATTTGAATTTTTTGCTGCTGACGCAGGAGAACAGCATCACCGGCACCGCGCCGACCAATGCTATGTGCTTGATATGCATATATATTGTTTGTTTTACCCGACAAGATTGGACGGCAGTATTAAGCCCGACTTAAAGGCGGATTAGAATTGTATTAGAATATACGCATGGGGTTGACGCTTGTGGGAAGCTGGCCGGCTCAAAAATTTGCGGAACCGGCGGCCGGAAGCCGGATATAAAAGACGGAACCCTTGCCGACGACCGAGTCCACCGTGACCGAGCCCTTATGCAGCTGGAGGATACGGCGCGCCAGCGAAAGACCCAGCCCAAAACCGGGGACGGCGTGTCCATCCTCGGTACGGTAGAACGGCTGGAAGATATTCTCCCATTCCTCTTCGCCGATACCCCTCCCTTTGTCCTCGACCGAAATACGTATTTCCTTCGAAGCGACCGAAAGCCGGACCGTCGCATGGTGATCGTCGGAATATTTGCAGGCATTCGAAACGATGTTCCGGATCGCGGTGAACAGCAATTCTTCATTCCCGAAAACGAGGAGCTCCTCCTCCGCTTCCGGCAGGCGGTCGAAGTCGAGCGTTACCGAATATACCGGATTGATCTTGGTCATGTCTCCCGGGAGCCGAAGCAGTATCTCATCGATGCGGAGGAGATCTATCTCCAGGCCCGAGGCCGTGCCGGACGCACGTGCGAATTCCAGCAGCGTTTGCGTTAGCCGGCCCAGCTGGCGCGCATCCTGGTAAACCGACTGGATGAACTGGCGGTACTCGTCGGTGCTACGGGCCCGCTGCAGGGCCACTTCCAGCTGGCTCGAAATGGAAGTCAGCGGCGTCGAGAGCTCGTGCGATGCGTTGGCGATGAACCGGCCCTGGATCTCGAAGCTTTCCTGCAAACG
>DASZYU010000284.1:0-8121 GCA_035545215.1 Puia sp. | reverse complement strand
TGGCAAAAATACGGTGTCGACGTCCGCAGTCTACGCTATCCCGGGCTCATCAGCCACCAGGCGCAACCGGGAGGGGGAACAACCGACTATGCCGTCGACATCTTTCACCAGGCGATCCGCCACCGGCATTACGCCTGCTATCTGCGGCCTGACACCCGCCTGCCGATGATGTATATGCCGGACGCGATCCGGGCGACCATGCAGCTCATGGCGGCCCCCGCGGCGCGGTTGACGGTCCGGTCTTCTTATAACCTCGCGGCCATGAGCTTCTCTCCCGTCGAGCTGGCCCGCGCAATCGAACAATACATCCCCGGATTCACCATCCGCTTCGAACCCGACTGCCGCCAGACGATTGCCGACAGCTGGCCGCAAAGTATCGATGATTCGGTCGCACGCACGGATTGGCAATGGGAATACGACTTCGCACTTTCTGCGACCGTCCGGGATATGTTGCTGCATTTGTCGAAAAAGCCGGATAATGCTGCCGTCCCGTTGCCCCGGCTTCAACACGATATTTTCTTTTAACAGGGCCCGCCCTATGGAAGGCCTGCAAAGTATATGCGTATGAATGAACGAATCATCCTTCCTTTGACCGACGTCGGTCTTACCGATCTCGCCCTCGTAGGCGGAAAATGCGCCTCGCTCGGCGAAATGATCCAAAACCTCAGCCGCCTCGGCGTCAATATCCCGAACGGCTTCGTCATCACGACCGATGCGTACTGGCAATTCCTCGACCAAAGCCAGTTGGCGCCCTTTATCCGGGAAACGCTCGACCAGATCGATTTCAACAAGGTCGAATCGCTGCGCCGTGCCGGATCGCGGATACGGCAGGCGATCCGGAATGTGCGGTTCCCTTATGAACTGTCCCACCCCATTATCGCCGCCTATGAAGAACTATCCCACGCCTATGACCAGGCCGCTACCGACGTGGCGGTACGATCCTCCGCTACCGCGGAAGATCTGCCCGACGCCTCCTTCGCAGGCCAGCAGGAGACCTTCCTGAACGTCCGCGGTCCGGCTTCGCTGATCGACGCCGTTCGCAATTGCTACGCTTCGCTGTTCACCGACCGGGCCATCAGCTACCGGCGACAATTCCAATACGACCTCTCGCCCGTGGGTCTTTCGGTTTGCGTGCAAAAAATGGTGCGCTCCGATCTGGCGGCCAGCGGCGTGGCGTTCTCGCTCGACACCGAATCCGGTTTCAGGGACATCGTCATGATCAACGGCAGTTGGGGCCTCGGCGAGATGGTGGTGCAGGGCGCGGTCTCCCCCGACGAATTCCTCGTGTTCAAACCCGCCCGAAAGAACGGCTACGACTCGATTATCGAAAAACGCCTCGGCGTGAAGGACAAGATGATGGTCTACGGCGATGACAGCGACGAACGCACCCGCGTGATCCCCGCCGAAGAGAGCCAAAAAAGCCGCTTCTGTCTCACGGACCGGCAGGTACTGCAACTCGCGGACTGGGTCATGCACATCGAGGAATACTACACGCGGCTGAAGGGAAGATGGTGCCCCGTTGACATCGAATGGGCCGTCGACGGCTTGTCCGGCCACCTGTTCATCGTACAGGCGCGCCCCGAGACCGTTCATTCGCGTAAGACGCAAAATGTTTTCGCAGAATACCGCATCGGCGATCCTTCGACGCCGAAAAAGCTGCTTGGAAAAGGCATTGCGGTCGGCGACAAAATCGCGGCGGGTAAGGTGAATATCCTTTACTCGCTCGACAAACGGATCGGAGGCCACGAGTTCGTCGAAGGAGAGGTCCTCGTGACCGACATGACGGACCCCGATTGGGAACCCATCATGAAAAAAGCCGCCGCCATCATTACCAATAAGGGTGGTCGTACCTGTCACGCCGCCATCGTCGCCCGCGAAATGGGCGTCCCTGCCATCGTCGGATGCGGCAATGCGACCGAATGGCTCAAGGAGGGGCAATGGGTCACCGCCTCCTGCGCCGAAGGCGAGGACGGCTATATCTACGACGGCAAACTCGAATTCACCCGCACGGCCACTGATCTCACCGACCTGCCGTCCATCGGCACCCCCGTCATGCTGAACGTAGGCTCGCCCGCCACCGCTTTCGGTTATGCGCATCTGCCGCACAACGGCGTCGGCCTGGCGAGAGAAGAGTTCATCATCAACAATTATATCCAGGTGCATCCGCTGGCCCTCCTGAAACATCGCGACATCGGCGACCAGGCGCTTTCCGCAGCGATCGGTTCATTGATCCGCGGATTCGACGACGAGCCGTCCTACTTTATCAGCAAGCTGTCGTTCGGCATCGCCAAGATCGCCGCCGCCTTCTATCCCAAAAAAGTTATCGTCCGTTTCTCGGATTTCAAAAGCAACGAATACAGGGGTCTGCTCGGCGGCCATCATTTCGAGCCCGATGAAGAGAATCCGATGATCGGGTGGCGCGGCGCTTCGCGTTATTATTCCCCGGTATATAAACCGGCCTTCGGGCTGGAATGCCACGCGATAAGAATAGTCCGTGAAGAGATGGGCCTGGACAACGTCGTGGTCATGATCCCGTTCTGCCGGACGGTGGACGAGCTGCTGAAGGTAAAACAGACCATGAAGGAATTCGGTCTCGAGCAAGGCGCCGCCGGGCTGGAACTCTACCTGATGGCCGAACTGCCCTCGAATATTCTACTAGCCAGGGAGTTCGCCCGGCATATCGACGGCTTCTCCATCGGATCGAACGATCTGACACCATTGACGCTGGGGCTGGACAGGGATTCCGGCCTGGTGGCACACCTCTACGACGAACGCAACGAAGCGGTAAAAAGCCTGCTTCGAATGCTGATACGGACCGCAAAAGAGTGTCAGGTCAAGGTCGGCATCTGCGGACAGGGGCCGTCCGATTTCCCCGATTTCGCGCAATTCCTGGTCGAGGAAGGCATCGATAGCATTTCGGTCACGCCCGATTCGATCATCAAAACGATCCGGGCCATCCATTCCGTGGAAGAGGAACTGGCAACCCACCGCCGGTCCGTTGCGGCCGATGGAGCGACGACCGTATAGCGGCAAAACGCGCCCATCGCAAGCCTGCCCCACACGGCGGCAAACCGGCGTACAATGCAGCCTGCCCCACACCGCGGCAAACCCGCGGCATTTCGCCCCGACCGGCCGTCAGCGGTCGGCAACATGTTTCGCCACCATTTTCCGCAACGCATCGATGCGGAAAGGCTTTTCGAGGAAATCCTGCGCGCCCGCCTTTCTCGCCATGGCGCCGATCTGTGGGCTGGCCGAAATGACGATGACCGGGATCTCCTTTGCGTCGTTGTCTTCTTTCAGAAAGCGGCAAATGTCCAGGCCGTCGACGCCTGACAATTGTCTGTCCAAAATGAACAGGTCCGGCGTTTCAAATCGCTTATTGAGCAGATCGTCTCCGTTCGGAAAGACTGTCACCTGGTAGCCTTCCGTCTCGAGTATCATCTGAATACTATCCTGAATGCCGGGATCGTCTTCGGCAAGAATGATCTTTTTCATCCTCCAGAGTTTATTGAACAGCTTGGTAAGGCAGTGTAAAGGCGAACATCGATCCGTCGCCGGGAGTGCTTTCTGCGAATATCGTACCACCGTGCCGCTGGATAATGCCCGCCGAAATGTACAGACCGAGCCCCATGCCCGGGTAGGTATAGATCTGCGGGTTGCCGATCCGGAAAAAACGCTCGAACACCTTTCTCAACAGATCCTGCGGTATCCCGATGCCATGGTCCCGGACGCTCACCTTCACTCCGTCGCTTGTCCTTTCGGTGGTGATAAGGATCTCCCCACCACCCGGCGAATACTTGATGCCGTTGGAAAGGAGGTTGGTCAGAACCTGTCCTATCCGTTCGCGGTCGGCAGTGACGGGGGCCACCCCGCCCGGCGTAAAGTTAAGAGAATGCCTCGCGGTCGTACGCTGAAGTTGCTCCACCCTTTCAGCGATCAGTTGGTTCAGATCGAAGGTTTCCAGGCACAGGTGCAGCTGGTCCTCCGCGATCCGCGACGTGTCCAGCAACGCCTTGATCAGATCGGCCAGCCTGTCCACCTGCGAATCCATTTTCCGGATCAGCGCAGCATTCTTCTCATCCTTTCTCGATAGCTTTTCCTGCAGCATCTCGACGTATGATTTGATGCTCGTAACAGGCGTCTTGAGCTCATGACTTGCAATGCTGATGAATTCCTCCTTCTGCTGCTCGACCGATTTCTGCTTCGTGATATCATACATGACGCCCGCCATCCGGGTGGCCTTGCCATCCTTTCGGTCGACGGCGCGGGCATACCCGCACATCCACCTGATCCCTCCGCCATCGGCCTTGCGGATACGGAATTCACACCTGAAAACGCCGGTTTCCTCCACGGCGGTATTTAACTCGTGATGCACGGCTTCCAGGTCGTCGGGATGGACGAATTGAAGGAACAACGCGATATTCGTCGTCCGGTTGTTGCCTTCCAGACCCAGCAGCGCGTACTGTTGGTCGTTCCAGACGATGGTATCATACTGGACATCCCAATCCCACGCCGCCATTTCGGCCGAACTGAGCGCGATGCGGTAGCGCTCCTCCGACAACCGCAAGGCCTGTTCGGCACGCGTCCGTTCGGTCACATCCCGGAAAAAAACGGCCACGCGGTGCTGTACTGCGTCTCCGCTGCGCATGGCGTTGATCTCGTACCAGCCACGCGAAGATTGCGGACCGATCTCATCCTCGACATATACCGATTCGCCGGTCCTTGCCACCTGGCTGAAGATATCCAGCCACCGCGGCTCGCTCTCATTGAACAGCTCGCGGCTGGTTTTGCCGGCGATATCCTCCGAGATCCCGGTATGCCGGAGAAATGCCGCGTTCGCTTCGAGGAAACGATAGTCCACCTCGCGACCCTCGCCATCGAACAACACTTCGACGATACAAAATCCGTCCTCGATAGTGGCGAGTACGGTGCGGTATTTTTCCTCCGAAGACCGGAGCCCTTCCTCTGCCTTCTTCCGTGTCGTCATGTCTATGAAGGTGATCACGACCCCGTTGATATGGTCCTCGGCCGTCCGGTAGGGCAATACGCGCATCATGAATACGCGGCCGTCCGTCGTATTGACTTCCCTTTCGATCGTAGAAAGCCGTTCGAGCACGATCTCAGCGTCGTGGAGCAGTTGATCGTATTCGAGATGATGCGTGATGTCGGACAGGGGACGCCCGTAATCGCCCGGTATGAGATTGAAGATCTCGCGGATGGCGGGCGTGAACAGCGCGATCCGGAAACTGCGGTCGAGGAAGATGGTCCCGATGCTCGCGGAATTGATCAGGTTTTGCAAGTTGTTGCTCGTCAAGCTCGTCTCTTCGATCTTTACCTTCAGTTCCTGGTTGACCGTACGCAGCTCTTCGTTGATGGACTGCAGCTCTTCCTTGCTCGTCTCCAATTCCTCCGCCGACGAGCGCAACTCTTCATTCATGGCCTGCAGCTCTTCATTCGAGGCCTTCAGCTCTTCCGCATGGAACTCGTGTTGTTCGATCGAAGCGCGCAGCTGCGCCTTTAACCGCATCAATTCGTCTTCCAAGTGACGGGCGACAGGGTCGTCGGACGCCTGGACCACTTCCTTCCCGCTTCCCCCTCCGGAGGTGGGCTCGAAAAGGATGAGGACGAATCCATGGGCCACATCCCCTTCCCGAAGCACCGGGCGGACATGGATATTGATCGTTTCCGTCCTTTCGCCGACGACCACCTTCAGCGCCCGCGCCTCGACAGCTGTCTGCCGTTGCGTAGCCTGATAAAGTGCACCCCGCAGCTCGAGCCGCAGTTCCGGCCGGACCAGTTTGAGCAGGTTCTGTGACAATTCCCCTCCGCCTACCTGCAGGTACCGGCCCGCACGCTCGGAGAGATGGACGACATCGTATTCTTCATTAACGATCACCGACGGCGGCGCATACTCCTCGAGCAAGCGCTGATGCAGGTCCCCGAAGGTGATCCGTTCGAGCGCGCGGTTCTCCCGTTCATTGTTGTTTGGCGAAAGACGGGGCTGCTCGATCCGGAAAGTGAGCACCGACTCGGGCACGGGAAAGCTGCGGACCAACTTCTTTCGGCTCTGGAAAATATGGTACTCCCGGCTAAAGATGGAATACAGATCGTTCGCGCCATCCGCCGATTCCGAAGACCCCAGGAAGAGGAAACCCCCGGGGTTCAGCGCAAAATGAAAGGTCTCCATGACCCTTTCCTGCGCAGCACGGTTAAGGTAAATGAGGACATTGCGGCAACTGACCATGTCCAGGTGCGAGAAGGGCGGATCCTTGATGAAATTGTGGTTCGCGAAAAGGATCATCTCGCGTATCTCGCGACGGATACGATAGCCCTCGCCTTCCTTCATAAAGAAACGGCGAAGCCGTTCGGGCGATACATCGGCAGCATCGTTGACCGTATAGTAGCCTTCGCGCGCGTGATCGATTGCGGCCTCGTCGATATCGGTGGCAAAGATCTGTATCTTGGGCGCGTCGATGACACTAAGTGTCTGTTCGGCGCATAGGATCGCCATGGAATAAGCTTCTTCACCCGTCGCGCAGCCCGCCACCCAGATGCGCAGCTGGTCTTCCGAGGTCTTGTTGTGCATGAAATTGGGCAGGACATCCTGCCCGATCATGTCGAATGCCTTTCGGTCGCGGAAAAAATTCGTCACTGAAATGAGCAGGTCTTTCAGCAACGCAATGATCTCGTCCGGGTTTTGCGCGATGAACGCGGCGTATGCCGGCAGATCGGAAAGATTGCGGATATTTATGCGGCGTTCGATACGCCTGAGCAGCGTCGGCCGTTTGTAATTCGAGAAATCATGCCCCGTTCGGACGCGCAGCTGTGTGAAGATGTCCCGCAGCGCCTGCTGCAGGTCTTCAGGTCTTTTTTCCGCCTCCGCCGGGATGCGTACCTTACCCAGGCTATCCCTGTACGAAATGATCTTAGCCGGGATCTCGGCGACAGGCAGCACTTCATCGACCAGGTCGGTGGCGATCGCGTTTCGCGGCATCTCGTTGAATTCCGCCTCGCGGGGATTTTGTACAAGAGCCGCACCGCCCATTTCCTTCACTCTTTTCAGACCCATCGAACCATTGGCGCCCGTGCCCGAAAGCACGACGCACACCGCCTTGCTTCCATGGGTGTCCGCCAGCGTCCGAAAAAAAATGTCGACCGGCGCCCGCCTGTCTTCGGGCTGCAGGTTCGGAGAAACGCTGATCTGACCGTCCACCATCGCCAGGTGCTGATTCGGCGGTACGACATACACGTGGTTCGGATGCACCTTCGTCCGTCCCAGAACCTGGGCCACCGGTATCGTGGCCGCAACCTGTAACACCTCCGCCAGTTTGCTGTCATGGTCGGGGGAAAGATGCAGGATGACCACGTACGCGATGCCCGAATCTTTGGGCACATTTTGAAAAAAGGTCTTCAGCGCCTGTATGCCGCCCGCGGATGCGCCGATGCCGACGGTGAGGAATTCGGCCGCGTCGGGTTTGCCGGGACTGTCGTCGCCGTTGTCTGCGAAGATCGGAGGACCGGTTACGCTCATAGTGAAAACACAGCTGATTTGGAATGATCAAATAGCTCAACGCAAGCTATTCATTTTGGCCCGCATTGCCCGCGATTTTAGTGGATTATTTTCGGTCTCTGGCACCCCTGTTGCCTTCCGTTCCGTTGGCATCCAGCGTGACCGTCTCCTGCTCCTTCACGGCTTTCTCGAGCATTTCCATCCGCCCGGCAGCCTCGCGAGCTTTTTGAAAGAACCGCGCTGCCGCTTTTGGCCGGTTTCGTTCGGCATAATGGTCGCCGATATAGTTGAGCAAAAGGATAGATTCCTTGATGCCACGGATCGCATTCCATAAACTTTCTTCGATCTCCGAGCCCAGCGCATCGAGCAGCGTGTCCGCCGAGAACGCGTGACCGGTGTGACAGCGGTATCGGATATAGTCGCATTCTTTCAATGCCGACAACACGCCGTGACACCCCGGGCAGGTGAAAGAGGTCAGGTCACCCAGGTTCTCGATGGCGGCTTCATGTTTATCCTGGATGGCGATAGTAATCTCTGTCCTGCTGCGCTCGTCCGCCTGGCTGAGCTTGGCTTCCGGTGCGTCCTGCTCCGCCAGCGAGGTCAGCAGGGGC
>DASZYU010000283.1:0-3110 GCA_035545215.1 Puia sp. | reverse complement strand
GATCCTGATGAACGGCAATCAGACCGCGACGCTCGCGTTCAACTACCTGATCGAAGCCCGCAAGGCGAAAGGCATCGCTGCACCGAACGATATGGTCGTCAAGACCATCGTGACGACCGATCTGATCGACGAGATCGCCTGGCGTAACAATATCAACTGCTACAACGTACTCACCGGTTTTAAATACATTGCCGAGCTGATCAAAGAAAAGGAGGGCCGCGAGAACTATGTCATCGGCGGCGAAGAAAGCTACGGTCTGATGATCGGCAGCCAGATACGCGACAAGGATGCAGTCAGCGCGGTGGCGCTGCTTTGCGAAATGGCCGCCTACGAGAAGGACAAGGGACGTAGCCTTTACGACAAGCTGATCGACCTCTATGTCGAATACGGCTTCTACAAAGAGAACCTGATATCCATCACCAAGAAGGGGATGAATGGTCAAAAAGAGATTGCCGAAATGATGAGTGCCTATCGCAGTCAACCGCCGGTCGCGATCAACGGGTCGCCGGTCGTTCAGTTGCTCGACTACCAGCTGCGCAAAGGGAGGAACCTGCAGACGAACGAGGAGTGGACGCTCGAACTGCCCGAGTCCAACGTATTGCAGTTTGTCCTGGAGGACGGCAGCAAGATATCAGCCCGGCCTTCCGGTACGGAGCCGAAGATCAAATTCTATTTCAGCGTGCACGGTCCGTTGGCTAACGCCGCGGATTACGACAAGGTGAGCGCCGAGCTCGCCGGGCGTATCGACGGCATCATTAGCGACATGCGACTAAAATAACCGCTAGAGCGCCATCTGGATAATGGCAACGATCAGGAACAGGCTGGCGGAGAGGAGATTGGTACGGGTAAACATAGCTTTTAATTTTAGGGTGTTGGATTGTAACTTCAAGATAAAGACTAAACGCCGGCTTTGCAATAGGAAAAACCCTTAGGACCGGCGAAAAAATCCCGATGACCGGCCGCGAAGGCCCCCCGATGCGATCCCGGTGGCCTTTCGTCACAGGCGCTGCGCGCACCCCCTTCCCAGTAAACTGAATCCAGGTCGTGGAAAGCCGGTCCCGACGCGGTGGGGCAAAGGGGCCCGGGGAGAGCGGACTCCGCGGCGACCCTTATTGCAGGATCTTCTCGCTGATCTTTCCGCTCGTTTTGTTCTTCAGGATCAATTTGCGCGCGCCATAATGCGTCGTCTCCTCCTTGATCAGGTAGTTGTCGGTGTCGTATTCGGTCAGATGGCTATCCTTGCTAACGCCGATGCGTCCGCGCCAGATGTCCAGCCGAACGGGTTCCCACAATTTGGTTTTTGCCGATCGGTAGGCGGCATCGAGAATAGCGTTGACCACGTAGCCGTCGTAAAAGGTCTCCCTGGGCACGCCTCCCTTTTCGAGCGCGTTGAAGACGTCGGTGAACATATGGTTATAGCCGAGGTCATTGACCTCGTCGCCCACTGGGAAAAGCCAGCCGGTATTGCTCTCCGCTTTTTCAGCCACATAGTCCGCACCTTTTCCGGTCGTGAACATCTCCAGGCCCGTTCGGAGGAAGTTGTTGATCCAGATGGTCCCCTCCGTACCCATGACCTCGTCGCGAAGGTCCATTCCGCCGCGGAAGGTCCAGCTCACTTCGAACTGACCGATCGCGCCGTTCTCGTATTTGACCAGGCCGATGGCGTGGTCTTCGGCATCGATGGGTTTCACCTGTGTGTCCGCCCAGCACATGACCTCGACGGGCCGGATGTCCTTTCCGATGAAGCTGCGCGCGATCTCGACGCAATGACAACCCAGGTCGAGGATACAGCCGCCCCCGGCCTGTTCGATATCCCAGAACCATTCGCTGTGCGGCCCAGGGTGCGTTTCGCGCGATTTGGCCCACAGGATCCGTCCGAGCGCGCCGTTCTGCACGCTCGCGTATGCCTTCAGGAATTTCGGCGTATAGACGAGGTCTTCCAGGTAGGCATTGAAAATGCCTGCCTCTTCCACCGCCTCGAGCATCCGGCGCGCTTCTGTCGCGTTACGTCCCAACGGCTTGGTCGTCATGACCGCTTTTTTATGTTTGCAGCACAACAGTACGGCTATCTCATGGAGGTTGTTGGGCAGCGAGATGCAGACCACGTCGACGTCCCGGTGGGCGATCGCCTCTTCCATATCGGTGGACACGTGTTTACAATGGTAGTCCTTCGCAAATTTTTCCGCGCTTTCCTTGCGGCGGGAATAGATACTGACAATCCTGTCGCGGCTCCGCTGACCCAGGATGGAGTCGGCATAAAAGCGGCCGATAAAGCCGGAACCCAGCATAGCAATATTAGCCATAGAAAATGTTTTAGACGTTAGCGGTGAGTTGTTTCTTTTCGCGGAAGAAGAGGATGAAATAGAGCAGCACGCCCGCGGCGATATAGGCCGGTACTAGCCAGATGCCTTTCCAGTCATGACCCGCAGGAGTGGCATATACATCGTCTATATACCCCGAGAACCAGGTGCCGATGAACATCCCCATTCCGTACGTGGCAAAAGTGAACAGTTGCTGGGCGGCATTCTTGATCTTCTGTCCGGCCTTTTTCTCGGTATACATGTACCCCGTGACGAAGAAGAAGTCGTAACAGACACCGTGCAGAACGATACCGGCGTAGAGCATCCACGTACCCGCGCCCAAATTGCCGTAAGCAAAACAGATATAGCGCAGTATCCAGGCAGTCATGCCCATAAGCAGCATGTTTTTCACGCCGATGCGGTTGAAAAGAAAGGGTATGGCGAGTATGAAAAGCCCCTCTGAAAACTGGCCGAGCGTCATTTTTGCGGCGGAATTCTTCATACCCAGCTCCACCAGGAAGTTATTCGCAAAGCCATAATAGAATGAAAGCGGGATGCAGACGAGAATGGCAGCCACAAAAAAGATCAGGTAGGGCTTGTCCCTGAACAGCACGAATGCCTCGGTGCCGGGCGCTTGCGATTCTTTGCCTTTTGGCGGAGTATTGGGCAGGGCCAGGCTGAAAAGGCCCAACAGGACCGAAGCGCCGGCCGCGATCTGGAAGGTAGTGGCCGTCTTTTCAAGGCTGTATTTACCTATGATCAGGCCTGCCACGATCCATCCGGCCGTTCCAAATACCCTTATCCAGGGGA
>DASZYU010000282.1:0-12538 GCA_035545215.1 Puia sp. | reverse complement strand
TATCTGTTCAATGTATTGCATTTCGACGGCAAGCAGGTCGGCAGCGTCTACGGCACGATGGGGATCGCCTCGATCTTCACACCGGCCCTGTTCGGCATCGTCGCGGACCGGTGGATGAATGCGGAGCGGGTGCTGGGCATTTGTCATATCCTTTCGGCGGCGATGCTGATCTGGGCATCCACGCTGACGGGGTTCGGTCTTTTCTACCTCGCGATGCTGTTCAATTCGTTCTTCTTCATGCCGACGATCGCGCTGAACAACACTGTCTCGTATATCATTCTCGAAAAAAGAGGATTCAATATCATCAGGGATTTTCCGCCGATCAGGGTATGGGGGACGGTGGGTTTCATCTGTGCGATGTGGGTTGTCGATCTGTGCGGCTGGAAGCAGAGCCCGGCGCAATTGTACGTCAGCGCCGCAGCCGGCGTCGCATTGGGGATCTACGCCTTTACCATGCCCGCGTGTTTTCCGATACGGACGGGTCCCAAGCCCAGTCTCTATGCTTCGCTGGGGCTCGACGCCTTCGTCCTTTTCAAACGCGCGAAGATGCTGATCTTTTTTGTCTTTTCGATGCTGTTGGGTTTCGCGTTGCAGATCAGCAATGCCTTCGGGGACGGCTTCATCAGCGACTTTGCGCATATCCCGCGGTATGCGGATGCCTTTGCGGTGCGGCACTCGGTATTGCTGATCTCGATTTCACAGATCTCGGAGACGCTTTTCATATTGACCATTCCATTTTTTTTACGTCGTTTCGGCATCAAAGCGGTGATCCTCATGAGCATTTTCGCATGGGTATTCCGGTTTGGTCTTTTCGGCATCGGCAACCCGGGCAGCGGGCTGCCTTTTCTTATCCTGTCGATGATCGTGTACGGGATGGCCTTCGATTTCTTCAATATTTCGGGATCGCTGTTCGTCGAGCGGGAAGCCGATCTCCGGATCAGGGCCAGCGCGCAGGGGCTGTTCATGGTCATGACGAACGGGTTTGGCGCATGGGCGGGAACCTTCCTGAGCGGCCTGGTGGTCGATCACTATACCGAAAACGGAGTTCGGGACTGGCATAGCATCTGGCTGACGTTTGCCGGTTATGCGCTCGTGCTCGGGATCGTCTTTCCGTTGGTGTTCCGCTACCGGCATGACCGGACCATGGCCCCGGCGGAATTGCGGCACTGAACGACGGACATGTGCAAAAAAAAGCCCGCATCCATTGAAGCAGCGGGCTTATCCGAAGGATAGATGAAAGCCAGTCTAGGGTAACTTGATCCGGTAAATGGTATAGGGACTCGTTCGTTTGCTGGCCCCGTTGTTGAAATCGGGACCCAGATTGATTTGGGAACAACTGATGTACAGGTAGCCATCTGTTGAAATGGCATAGCTGTCGGGCCACAAAAGCCTGCTGTCCTGAACAACAGTCGTCAACTTGAGATTCTTATCCAGTTTGATGATACGATGCTGTTCGATGTCTCCCATATACAGATTGCCCGCCTGATCGAAGATCATCCCGTCCGTCGTGGTATACGTGCCGAGTTGTTCCACCCTCGCTCCGAGAACATTCGGGTCCAGGGTCGAATCGCGCAGGTCGGCGGTCGGTATGCGGTATAGGTTATGATCCGATAGCGGTTTATAGTACAGGTATGAATTGTCGGGGGTCAGGGCGATGCCGTCGGAATTGACATAGAAGGGGGCGTCGCCTTTGTTGATCTGCTGGCCATCGATGGTGAGTATATAGGTCTGATCTGCGATCACCGAGGCGTTGCCCTGGAGGACCTGGCGGGCGTTGCCCGTGTTCAGGTCCACGACCACGATGCCGCCTTCGCTGGAATTGCTCAGATAAGCAACGTTGTTGGTAACGTCGACGCGCACGTCATTGATATAGCTTTGGTCATCGGTGGCGCCATACAGGGGATAGGTGCGCATGACCGTATTCGATCCAAGGTTGATCTCGACGAGCTTCTGCGTATTAAAGTAGACGCCTTTCTGAAAGGGTGAACCCGGGTCGACGACCCACAGGTTGTTGTTGGCGTCGACATAGACGGCCTGAACGCAGACCCATTTGTTCATCCCGCTGTCGCCTTCATGCCAGCTGTTCATCGACGCGTCGGGGTAGGGTATCCCGGGGCTGCCGTGCGTGATCTCGGCGACTGCATTCTTGTAAGTGTTGGACCATAAGGGATAGGAAGTGAACAAACGGCCATCTTTGGAAACGGCCACACCTGTCAGCTGGTAGGTGCTGTCCTGAAAAACGACCTGGAGCGAAGGGTTTGTCGAATTGATGGGGCCACCGGGGGTTTTCTTGCACGCAGTTGTCATCAGGGTCAGGATCATGGCGAAAGCGCAAAGTCTATTCATAAAAGAGGCTTTACACATTCTTTAACATAAAGTGTACCGCGTCGTTTTAGCCTTCGGCAGGGGAAGATTTTCTACAGGGGCGTAGCAAAAAGCCCGCACGGAATGCGGGCCCGGGATATATCTTCTACGTAAAACGGATCAATTGGATCCATCTCCGTCGAAAAGGCGATTTTAGAGGTGCGATTCGATCTTCTTCACAAAGTTGGACTTCGGCTGTGCACCGACCAGTTTGTCGACGACCTTCCCGCCTTTGATGAAGAGGATGGCCGGAATGCTGGTGATGCCGTAGTTGACCGACAACTGGGGATTGTGGTCGACGTTCACCTTCCCGACGTTGATCTTCCCGTCGTATTCTTTGGAGAGCTCTTCAATGACCGGCCCGATCGCGCGGCAGGGCCCGCACCATTCCGCCCAGAAATCCACTACCGTCAGTTTATCGGACGAGATCACCTTATCCTGAAAATTTGTATCTGTCAGTTCTAAAGCCATAATCGGATGTTTTATGTGATGTTATGTTTTTGCCCCACAAATGTCGTTCTAATTGGCGAACTTTTTCGTCGGATACCCGACAAATCCACTATGCTAATGGAAGGTTGGGTTTGCCCGCCCTCTCCGGCCCCTAGACCGTCACGACCTGGACCTCCAGTTCGGGGGTTTTTTCCAGAAACGCAGACATTTCGTCATTCATCTCGAAACCGTTGCCCATAGTGAACAGACTGATCCTATGCTGCGTTTTCGACTCTATTATATTGAATTTCAAGCCCGACTTGCCCGGATATTTTCGAACGTTCCCTTCGATGAACTCTACCAGCTGTTCGCTGATATACCGGGCTTCCACATCCATGATCACCTGTTTGGTCAGGATGGGCTTGATGCTTTCGAGGAGCATCATTTTCTCTATGCGGAACTCGAATTCCGATTTATTGAAGCGCTGGCGGAAATTCCCCGTAAGGAACAGGTTCTTGCCCTTTTCCAGGTAATTGGAATACCGCGCATAATCTTCGCTCCAGAGCATGAACTCCGCCTTTCCGGTGTAGTCTTCGATGACAAAGGAACCGAATTGTTTGCCGGTTTTGCTGATGCGGTGCTGGGCGTCGATGACCAGGCCCGCCAGCCGGTAGGATTTCCCGGGACTGCTTTGCAGGGTCAGCGACTCTTTGATCTCGTTGAACTCACCGAGCCGGGTGATCCCATAATGCGTGATCTCGAATTTGAAATGATCCAGCGGATGGCCGCTCATGAACATGCCGGTTACGTCCTTTTCATGATCGAGGAGTTCGGTCAGCGTCCAGGGTTCGCAATTCGGGATCTTCGGCGTGGCGATGTCCGGCATCACGAGGTCGCCGAAAAGGCTGTTGCTGGTTTGCGTCGAATTCGTCTGGTAGACGTTGCCGAACTTTATGATCTTTTCGAGACCCGTCGATGTATCGCCTTGGGGCATATGGAAGTACTGTGCACGGTGGATGTCCGGGAAACAGTCAAAGCTGCCGGCATACGCGAGGCTTTCCAGCGTCTTCTTATTGACTGCGCGCTGGTTGATCCTTTTGATCATGTCGAAAATATTCCCGAAAGGGCCTTTGCGGTTGCGTTCTTCGATGATGCTTTCCACCGCTGCCTCGCCGACGCCTTTCAGACCACCCAGCCCTACGCGGATCTCGCCTTTCTGGTTGACGGCGAAACCCTTTTTCGATTCGTTGATATCGGGTCCGAGGACCTTTAGGCCCATCCGCTTGCATTCTTCCATGAAGAAGGTAATCTTTTCGATGCTGCCGGCGTGATTCAACACGGCGGCCATATATTCGGATGGGTAGTGGGCCTTAAGATAGGCAGTCTGGTATGCCACGAAGGCATAACAGGTAGAGTGCGATTTATTGAAGGCATATTGGGCAAACGCTTCCCAGTCGGTCCAGATCTTCTCCAGGATATTCGCATCGAACCCTTTGGCGGTGGCACCTTTAAGGAACTGGCTCTTCATTTTATCGAGGATCGATTTCTGCTTCTTGCCCATCGCCTTCCGCAGGACGTCTGCATCGCCTTTGCTGAACCCGGCCAGTTTCTGGGCCAGCAGCATCACCTGTTCCTGGTAGACCGTGATGCCGTAGGTGTCTCCCAGGAATTCCTCCATCTCCGGCAGATCGAAAACGATGGGCTCGCGTCCGTGTTTGCGGTCGATGTAGTCGGGTATGTACGCGATCGGGCCTGGACGGTAGAGCGCGTTCATCGCGATCAGGTCGTCGAATTTGTCCGGCTTGAGGTCTTTGAGGTATTTCTGCATACCCGGACTTTCGAACTGGAAGGTCCCGATCGTTTCGCCGCGCTGATAGAGCTCGAATGTCTTCCGGTCGTCGAGTGGTATGTCGTCGATGACGATATCCACGCCATGATTTTCCCGGATGAGTTCGAGCGCTGTCTTGAGGATGTTGAGTGTGCGTAACCCGAGAAAGTCCATTTTTATCACCCCCGCCTCTTCTATCACGCTGCCTTCGATCTGCGTGACAAGGAGATCGGAGTCTTTGGCCGTGCAAACCGGCAAGATCGTCATCAGGTCATCGGGCGCGATGATGATGCCGGCCGCGTGGAGGCCGGTATTGCGGACCGATCCTTCGAGGCGTTCGGCTTCGTGGAGGACCTTGCTGCGAATGTCCTGTCCATTGTAGATGTCCCGAAGCATCCTGACGTTCACCAGGTCGTCGGCGCCAACGCCGTCCTTTTCTTCGAGCGACTTTTCGCCGTCTTTTGCCGTCAGCGGGGCGTGCAGCACGCGTTTCAATTCAATGCCGGGCCTTTCGGGTACCAGTTTGGCGAGCGCATTCGACTCGGGAAGGGGCAGGTCGAGGGCCCGGGCCACATCCTTGATGCTCATTTTGGCGGCCATAGTACCGTAGGTAACGATCTGGGCTACCTGGTTGCGGCCATATTTTTCTACGACGTAATTGATGACGCGTTGGCGGCCCTCATCGTCGAAATCCGTATCGATATCCGGCATCGATTTACGATCCGGGTTGAGAAAGCGTTCGAAGAGCAGGTTATATTTGATCGGGTCGAGATTAGTGATGCCGATGCAATATGCCACGACGCTGCCCGCCGCCGAACCGCGTCCCGGCCCGATAAAAACGCCCATATCGCGGCCGGCACGGATGAAATCGCTGACGATGAGAAAATAACCCGCGAATCCCATGGTCTTAATGGTAAAGAGCTCGAAATCGAGACGCTCGCGGATCTCCGGCGTGAGATCGCTGTAGCGCTGGTTAGCCCCTTCGTAGGTGAGATGTTTCAGGTATTCCCATTGGTCCAGATTGCTGTCGTTATGGATCTGAAAGGCCGCCGGGATGGGAAAGGCCGGCAGGAGGATGTCTTTTTTCAGGTGAAGCAACTCCACCCGGTCGACGACGAGGTTGGTGTTATCGATGGCCTCTGGGATATCGCTGAAGAGGCTTTTCATTTCCTCTGTCGTTTTGAAATAGAACTGATCGTTGGGGAATTTGAAACGCCGGTTCTTCACGACAGCGTCGTCGTTCACAAAATCGTCGTAGCCCGGCGTGCTTTGTTTTTCGCCCGTGTTGATGCATAAAAGGATGTCGTGCGCGTTGAAGTCATCGCGATCGGTGTAGTGACTGTCGTTGGTAGCGATGACCGGTACGCGGTATTTTTTTGCAAAGCCGAGGAGGACGCGGTTCACCTTTTCCTGTTCGGGGATGTTGTGGCGTTGTACTTCGATGAAATAGTCTTCGCCAAAGAGGTCCAGCCACCACTTGAATTCCTGTTCCGCCTTTTCTTCGCCGTCGTGGAGGATCGTCTGCGGTACGTAGGCGCCGATGCAGCACGTGGTCGCGATCAGCCCTTCATGGTAGCGAAGGATCAATTCCCTGTCGATCCGCGGGTACTTGCTGTACAGGCCTTCGGTATAGCCTAGCGAGGTCAGCTTAATGAGGTTCTGATAGCCCTGTTTGTTTTTTGCCAGGAGGATCTGGTGGTAGCGTTGATCTTTTTGGTCCTTCGTGAAGCTTTTCCGGGTGCGGTCTTCGACCACATAGAACTCGCAACCCACGATGGGTTTTACTTTGAGCGACCCATCATCGTTCTTGTGTTTGTAGGCTTCGGACACGAACTCGAAAGCGCCGAACATGTTGCCGTGATCGGTGATGGCGAGGGCGGGCATGCCGTCCTTGATCGCTTTTTTATAGAGGCTTTGGATAGAGGCGGCTCCATCCAGGAGTGAGAATTGCGTATGGGTATGGAGATGGGAGAATTGGCACATAGACTTGCAAATAACAAAACAATCGCGGACCGGTTTCGTTCATTGTCGGGGCCAGAAAGCACAATCTTTCCACATGGGCGGGTAGGGGGCTGGAGCTGCGGGGCGGCACTGGTTCTCCTCGCGGGGGCCCGGTCCGGCAGTTGTTGGTACGCGTCCAATGGCAGGGCACGCCAAATTGGCAACATTTTTGAGAAATATTTCTATCTTTGACCCTATGCCAATATCCTGCCTATTAACAATATGTTGAAAAATCTCATACCTATAGGACTAATCACTTGTTTTGCCGCGAGCTGCAGCACCTTCAGGCCGGCCGCATCCCGGCCGAATACTGCGCAATCAACGGTGCAATCCGATGGAAACGTGCAGTTTATCACCAACATCTCCATCAAACCGGACACCCGCCAGGATAACACGCACAGCTCGATCACGGCCATGAGCAAGGTAACGAAGAGCCTTGAGTCCGCTGCAAATCGTACCTCCACCGGCACCGGTTCCGCCGCCATCGAGAGCATTCCCGCGCTTCAATTCAAATACGCCATCCTCGAAAATTGTGCGGTGGAGGACCTGAGCAATCCCAAGCTGTTGAGTTTCATGGATTATTGGTATGGGGCGCCGTACAAGTACGGCGGTACGAGCAGGGATGGGATCGACTGCAGCGCGTTTGCCTTTCTTTTATTGTCTTCCGTGTACGGCGTCACGACCTTGCCGCGGACCTCCAGGGAGCAGTACGAGTCCAGTCAGCATATCCACCGGGATGAATTGCAGGAAGGAGACCTGGTCTTTTTCCACACGCTCAGCGGCAAAAAGCACCGCGGTGTCACGCATGTCGGCGTCTATCTCCGCAACCACAAGTTCATTCATGCCTCGGTTTCCGGCGTCATGATCAGCGATCTGAGCGACGGCTATTACGAGCGACACTATGTCGGCGCCGGAAGGGTGCTGGACCAGGGCGTTCCTGCGCAGGCTACGGCCTCCGGAACACAAGTGTCTTCGCGTTAGCGCATCGGCAGCTGTCACTCGGTGGTGAGCACAGATCGCCGGCAAAACATCCCGATAGCCGCCAGCCATGAGCTATATAAATCAGCCTTGTTTATGGACAGCGATGTAAAAGTTACGGTCGACGGAGAAATTTCCGTCTCCGCCCGTACCGTTACCGGTCTCTCCCACGGTGAGGATGCCGGGACCCGATCCTCTCGGATTGGGGCGGCCGCCTGTCGATTGTGCCGTGTTGCGCGGTTGCAGATTCCGGGCGCTTGTTTCCAATAACCGTCCGTCGGTACCCGCACGCATCGTTTGCCATTCGTCGGTCGGCGTGATCCACTTTTCCGCCTGCCCGCCGACAAACACTTTCACCGGCATATTGAAGCCTTTTACGCAATTGTTCCAACGGTAGCTGATGATGTCGCCGTTGGATTGGTAAGCCAGGACCGGAATTTTCGTTGTGCGAAGGTATTGGTCAAATATTTTGGAGAGGTCCTTGTGCGCGTATTCGCTCATATATGCTTCGACCTGTTGGGTCGTGACGGTCTGGTGATAAAACGTTTTCTGCAAACCGCGGAGCATTCCCCTGAATGCCGAATCGCCCATGATCTGGCGGATGATGTGCAGCATGTTGCCGCCCTTGTAGTACATATCGCCCGAACCTTCCTTGTTTACGCCATAGGTGCCGATGATCGGTTTATCGTTCACGATATTTTTCCGGGTGCCGATGCAATAGTCATTGCCCGCCTCGGTGCCATACAGATACGTGGTGTACAACGTCTCGGAATAGTTGGTGAAGCCTTCGTGGATCCACATATCGGCCGCGTCCTTATCGGTGATGTTGTTGCCGAACCACTCGTGGCCGCTCTCGTGGACGATGATGAAATCCCACTTCAGCCCCCAGCCGGTGCCGGAAAGATCGCGGCCCAGGTAGCCGTTGGCGAAATGATTGCCGTAAGCGATGTTGCTCTGGTGCTCCATGCCGAGATGGGGTGCTTCCACCAGCTTGTAACCGTCCTCGTAAAATGGGTAGGGGCCCATCCAGTATTCGAATGCGGCGAGCATGGTGTCGGCCTGTTTGAACTGCGGTTTGGCTTTTTCCAGATTGTAGTCAAGGACCCAGAAATTGCAATCGAGTTTGCCTTTTTCGCCCTGGAATTCGGATGACCAATTGACGTATTTGCCGATGTAGGGGATGATATCGTAGGAATTGATCGGGTTGACATTCACCCAGGTGTAGGTCGTCGTGCCGTTGCCGTTGGATTTCTTGTCACGGAGCCGCCCGTTGCCGATCGCGACCAGGCTATCGGGCGCGGTAATGTGCATGACGACGCCGCTGTCGGGTTCGTCGTAAAGATGGTCCTTGCAGGGAAGCCAGCAGCTGAGGCCCAGGCCTTCATCAGCGACCGTCATCCATGGGCGGCCCTGCTGGTCCTTTGTCCAGATCCATCCTCCGCCCCAGGGCGGCCGGACTGCGACCTTTGGGGTGCCTTCGTAGCGGCAAACGATGGTTTCCACGCTGCCCGACCGGATCGTTTTTGGGAAGCGAACGTGAAAAACGTTGCCTTCGCGGGTGACCGTCAGCGTTTTTTTGCGCCAGGTGGCGGATATCAGCTTCATCGGTTCCTGCAGATCGATCTGAAGGGTCTGCCCGTCCTGCAATGCGACAAATGTGATGGCATTCTCGCCGTGAACCGACTTCGCGTCATAGTCGGGCGTAACAGACAGCTCGTATTTCAGCAGGTTCCACCATGCGCGTTCGGGCGTGATGGTTCCCCGGAGACTGTCTTCATGGGTGTAGGCCTCTTTTTCGGGGGTCAGCAGTTGGGCTTGCGCAGGAATGGTGGAGAGCACCCAAAGCCCGGCGAAAAGCGGGAGAATGCGACGCATTGGTTATCTTTATTTTAGAATGATGAAGGTAACTAAACATTTTCTTCGGCTGTGGTCGATTTGGACAAGCGGTTTTTGTTTGCTGTTATTGGGCGGGTGCGGTCCGGGAGCCGAGCACAAGGGTAAAAAAGTATTCAGCTATAACGAATCGGACAATATCGCCACCCTGGACCCGGCATTTGCCAAAAACCGGTCCATTATCTGGGCCGTCCACCAGTTGTACAGCACCCTTGTCGAGACAGACGACCGGCTGAACATCGTTCCCTGTCTGGCGAAAAGCTGGGAGGTGTCGCCGGACAGGCGAACCTGGACGTTTCACCTGCGCACGGATGTCTTTTTCCAGGACGACGAGGTTTTCCCGGGTGGGCGCGGGCGGCGGATGGTCGCCGGCGATGTCGTTTACAGCCTGAACCGGTTGCTGGATCCCACGACCGCCAGCAGCGGGGCCTGGATCTTCCATGGCCGGATCGATACCAGCGGGGGTGGTGGGAGTGAAGGTCCTGCAGTCGGCAACAGCGGAAGTCGCGGGCGCGATGGGGGGGTGAGCGGAAGTCCTGCGGGAGGCGCGTTTGCGGCCGTCGACGACAGCACTTTCCGGTTGCGGCTGATCCGGCCGTTCAACCCGATACTGGGGTTATTGACCATGCCTTATTGTTCCGTGGTGCCGCGCGAGGTCGTCGAGCGGTATGGAAAAGAGTTTCGTGCGCACCCGTGTGGAACGGGGCCTTTCCGGTTCAAATCCTGGGAAGAGGAACAGGCGCTGATCCTCGTGAAGAACGAGCATTATTTCGAGCGCGACAGCGCGGGCAGACAGCTGCCGTACCTGGACGCGGTCAAGATCACCTTCAATAATGAGAAAGCCACCGAGTTCCTTCAATTCAGACAGGGGCAGCTGGACTTCATCAATGAGGTCGACGCCTCGTTCAAAGACGAAGTGCTGAACAAGCGGGGGAAACTGAAAAAAGAATGGGAGGGGAAGATCGTCTTGTCGGTCTATCCGCAGCTGAACACCGAATACCTGGGTATTTTGGTGGATACCACCAGCGACCTGGTGAAGCATTCTCCGCTTCGGCTGCTGCGTGTGCGGCAGGCCATCAATTTTGGGTTCGACCGTCGCAAACTGATGCTCTACCTGCGCAATTCGCTCGGGCTGCCGGCCGAGAGCGGCTTCGTGCCGGCGGGACTGCCCTCGTTCGACTCGACGAAAGTGCATGGCTATCATTACGACCCTGTAAGGGCGAGGGCGCTGCTGGCTGCCGCCGGTTTTCCCGATGGACGGGGTTTGCCCCCGGTCAAACTGATGACCATACCGAACTATGCCGATGTGGCGACGTTCCTGGCGCGGCAGCTGCAGGACATCGGCATGCATATCGACGTGGAGGTGGTGCAGAAGAGCCTGCTGCTCGAGGAGACGGCGCAGTCGAAGGCCTTGTTCTTTCGGGGCAGCTGGATCGCGGACTATCCGGACGCGGAGAATTATCTCAGCGTTTTTTATTCGAAGAACCCGGCTCCGCCGAACTATACAAGATTCAGCGACCCGGTGTTCGACCGGTTGTACGAGCGCGCGCTGGAAGAGACGGTGGATTCGGTCCGGTACCGGCTGTATCACGAGATGGACCAGCGGGTAATGGATGCCTCGCCGGTGGTGCCGGTATGGTATGACGAGGTGGTCCACCTGATCAACCCGCGGGTGCGGGGTTTGACGCCGAATGCGTTGAACCTTTTGGAGCTGCGGCGGGTAGACGTCGTCGCGCCGCCAGGTGGTCAGTGAGGGCCCGGTCATGGCCAACCCCGTGCAACATTTGCGAGATAAATGAATCTTTTAGAGAAAACTTCCTTCCATGTTCAAAAGCTATCTGACCGTTGCCTGGCGCAACCTCATCAAGAACAAGGTATATTCGGCCATCAATATCCTGGGACTGGCCGTGGGCATGGGGGTTACCCTGCTGATCGGTCTATGGGTCTGGGACGAGCTTTCCTATAACAGGAACTTCGATCATTATGACCGGATCGTGCGGGTGATGGAAAATTCCACGCATGGTAGTGAGGTCGCCACCTGGAATTCGGTGCCGATCCCCTTGTCGGGGCTGCTGCGGACGACCTACGGTTCCGATTTCAAACGGGTATCCATGGCGTCGTGGAATTATGATCATTTTCTCTCTTACGGGGATAAACAGATCAAGGAGCCGGGGATGTATGTCCAGCCGGATTTTTTACCCATGTTCTCCATCCGGCTGCTGAAGGGGTCGGCGGCTTCGCTGAACGAACCCTATTCGATGCTCCTGAGCGCATCGGCGGCCAAAGCGCTGTTCGGCGACGGGGACCCGGTGAACAAGATCGTCAAAGTCGACAATAAGAGCAGCCTGAAGATAACGGGCGTGTTTGAAGACCTGCCGAAGAATTGCGAGTTCAATGATACGCGCATCCTGGAGTCCTGGGACGGTTATGTGGCAGATAATGGTTGGGTCAAAGGATCTGTCACCGCATGGGATAACAATTCGTTTCAGATATACGCGCAGCTGCAGGACGGCGTTCGGCTTCCCGTCGTCGCGGCGAAGGTGAAAGGTGGATTAGAGGGGCATGAGCGGAAGGACAAACCGCAGGTAATACTGCATCCCATGGGCAAATGGCGGCTGTACAGCGATTTCAGTGAAGGGTTCAATACGGGCGGAGCGATCCAGTTCGTCCGGATGTTCGGCATCATCGGTGCATTCGTGCTTTTGCTGGCGTGTATCAATTTTATGAACCTGAGCACCGCCCGGTCCGAGCGGCGGGCAAAGGAGGTGGGCATACGCAAGGCCGTCGGATCGCTGATGCGTCAACTCGTGGGACAATTCCTGAGCGAATCGTTGTTCGTTACCTTTTTGTCGTTTTGTCTGGCGTTGCTGCTGGTAGTGGTGGCGCTGCCCTTTTTCAACGGGCTCGCAGACAAGCAGATGGGGATTGCCTGGCGCAGCGGCTGGTTCTGGGCGGTTTCGATCGGTTTTATCGCTGTAACCGGGCTGATCGCGGGGAGCTATCCGGCCTTTTATCTTTCTTCTTTCAATTCGGTGAGCGTGTTGA
>DASZYU010000281.1:0-3465 GCA_035545215.1 Puia sp. | reverse complement strand
AAACTATTATTCAACCAAGTAATTAGGGTGCCGGTGTTGTACGATTGGTATCAACATATTTATTTTGGTCAGCCGGGGTTCTTCTGGTTGTTTGCGCTTGTGCCCATCCTGATCTGGTGGGAGTTCAAACACGAGGATGCCAGGCAGGGAACGGTCATGGTATCGTCGGTGCGCGCATTCCGGGGATCGCGGTCGTGGAGGAATTTCCTGCGGCCCCTGCTCTTCATCCTGCGGGTGTTGGCGTTGTGCTGTCTGATCATCGCGCTGGCTCGCCCGCAGACGCATAACGACGAGCAGATAGTCAACGGAGAGGGAATCGACATCGTGTTGTGCCTGGACATCAGCGGGAGCATGCTGGCGCAGGATTTCACCCCGAATCGCATGGAGGCGGCGAAGAATGTGGCATCCGAGTTCATCGACAACCGGCCCACGGACCGGATCGGGCTGGTGATCTTTTCCGGCGAAGCCTTTACGATGTGTCCGCTGACGACGGATCGCAATATGCTGAAGAGCCAGCTGTTCAGCGTGCAGAGCGGTTTGCTCGAAGACGGCACGGCTATCGGCTCGGGGCTGGCGACGGGCGTGGACCGTCTGCGTAACTCGCCTTCGAAAAGCAAGGTGATCATCCTGCTGACGGACGGGGAAAACAACGGCGGGCTGATCGATCCGAATACCGCCAAGGAGATAGCGAAATCGCTCGGCGTCCGGGTCTATACGGTCGGAATGGGTACGGAGGGATATGCCCCGGTGCCGGTGCAGACGCCGGCTGGGGTGGTGATGCAACGGGAGAAGGTGAACATCGACGAAAAATTGCTCACGCAGATAGCCGAAGAGACCGGAGGACGGTACTATCGTGCCAAGGACAATGAAAGTCTGAAAGGTATTTATGCCGAGATCAACCGGCTTGAAAAATCGAAGATCGAGGTCACGACGACGCGGCATTATGGCGAGCAGTTCTTTCCTTTCGCGCTGGCCGCCGCGCTGGCGCTCTTCCTGGAGCTGCTGCTCAAATGGACGGTGCTCCGAAAATTCCCCTGAGCGGGCGGATGAGGGACCTGGGCGAATGAAGGACGCGGGCGGGGACGGTGCGGATGAGGGACGGTGGGCGGGGACGGTGGGGATGAGGGACGCGGGCGGGGACGGTGGGGATGAGGGACGGTTGGCGGGGACGGTGCGGGCTATTGCAGAGAGCACTCCGGGGCACGGAACTTCGGTCTATCTTTGGGGCGGAATCAGCAAAATCCAACATGAGGGCAAAAGTTTACAAATCTACCGGGAGTTGGTATGTCGTGAAATCGGAGGATGGTTCAGTATGGAATGCCCGGCTGAAGGGTGTTTTCAAGCTGGACGGGATCACGTCGACCAATCCCGTGGCGGTTGGCGACGACGTGGAGATCGAGACGGATAACGAGACCGAAGGAACGGCCATTGTAACGGAAATCCATGACCGCGACAACTACATCAACCGGCAGTCGCCGTCGCACCGGAACCAGCATCATATCGTTGCGGCGAACATCGATCAGAGCCTTCTGCTCGTGACCTTGCGCGAGCCGCGGACATCGCAGGGGTTTATCGACCGGTGGCTGGTCACCTGCGAGGCCTATCACGTACCGGCGGTGTTGTTGTTCAATAAGAGCGACAACTATGGGAAGAAGGAGGAACAGCGTTTTGCGGATTGGAAGGCCATGTATGAAGCGATCGGTTACCGGCTGATCCGGATGAGCGTGCATACGGGGGAAGGGCTGGAGGAAGCCAGACGGCTGTTGGCGGGAAAGATCAGTTTGCTCAGTGGGCATTCGGGCGTGGGCAAGTCCTCTTTTCTGAATGCGTTGTTTCCGGACATGCGGCTGAAAACGCACGAAGTGAGCGGGTGGAGCGGCAAGGGAACGCATACGACCACGTTCGCGGAGATGTACGACCTGCCCGGGGGCGGCAGGATCATCGATACGCCCGGCATGCGCGAGTTCGGGATCGTCGATATTTCCAAACAGGAGTTGTCGGGCTATTTCCCCGAAATGCGGGCGCTGGCAGGTCTCTGTCAGTTCAACAACTGTCTCCACCTCGGCGAGCCAGGTTGCAAGGTAAAGGAGGCGGTAGGCGAGGGGCGGATCGCGGCGGAGCGCTACGACAGCTATTGCGCGATACTGGAAAGTATTGGGCGGGACGATTATTGAGCTGTTGGCCCTTTGGCGTCGTTGTCGGCGCGTTCGGGGGCAAGCGCGACGTTGTGGCCTTCCGCCTTTATCTCCTGTTTCAGCGGCGGCGGCTGTTTCTCATCTATTTCATCTCCAAAAAGCAGGCCCCAGGGTTGCATGGATTCGATCCGATCGAAGACAATTTTTGCGATGGCAATAACCGGGATCGCGAGGAAAGTGCCGTCGATACCCCAGATGGAGCCGCCGATGACGACGCCCAGCACGGTGATGAAGGCATTGATCCGCACTTTGGAGCCGACGATGATGGGCAACAGGACGTTGCTGTCGATGAGATGGATACCCAGGATCACGGCGGCGACGAGGAGCAGTTTGGCGGCGCCCGCCGCGGCGAACGTCACGAGCACAGAAAGCAGGAGGGCGGTAAGGATGCCGATATAGGGAATGATATTGAACAGCCCGGTGAGGAGACCGAGCAGGATCGCATAGTTGACGCCGATGATCCAAAGACCCAGGCAGGTGGCCGAGGCGACGACGACCATTTCGAGCAGGAGGCCAAGGATATACTGGCGGATGCGGGATTGCACCTGCGCGAGGATGTCATAGACGATGACGGCGTTCTCCTGTTTGAAAACGGCGACCAGGAACCGGATGATGAGCCGGCGGTAGTAGAGGAGGAAGAAGGTGTCGAACAGAATGAAGACGATGCTGAGAAGCAGCGAAGAGACCCCTGCGACTGCGGTTCCCAGGACCGTACCGCCGGACTCGAGCAATTTGTTGGTCGCATTGTTGACGTAGGTGTTCTGCTGTTTGATGCGGACGTGGAAGGTCGTGGAGATCCAATGCTGTACATCCGTCACGGAAGTCATCACCTGTTCCTTGAATTGCGGCCAGTCATCCGTGAGCGTGCTGATCTGCGACCCGACGAGGTAGAAAAGCGCTGCGATCGATACGACCAGGAGAAGAACGGATAACAATGAGGCGAGGCTCCTTGGCATGCGGCAGCGTCTTTCGAGGAAATTGGCGATGGGCAGCAGCATGACCGAGAACAGCAGACCGAAGATCAGCGGCGCCAGGACGGATTTGCCCAATACGGCGATATAGACGAGCGCGATCAGGCTTAGCAGGATCGCAACCAGTTTGATATAGAAGGGGTATTTCCGGAGCGGTGTCATTTACGGCAAGATAGTAAAAAAAAGGGGTGTAGTGCGGGTATGGAAAAAGCATGCCGCGGGTTGCGGGCGGCCCGAATCGCGGGCCTGGCCGGGGTATGGAAAAAAAGACCCGCGGCAATCGCGGGTCCTCAACATTC
>DASZYU010000280.1:0-12705 GCA_035545215.1 Puia sp. | reverse complement strand
GAAGCCGATGCCTTCGTCATGGTTGCCCTGAACGGTTGGGATATTCGATTGCCGGACCAGGTGGATCACCTCATTGTCCCATCCGGCAAAATTGACCAGGTCGCCCAGACAATAGATACAGTCGGCGTGTTGCTGCCCGATGTCGAATAGCACGGCTTCCAGGGCGGGAAGATTGGCATGTATATCGCTTAGAATGGCTATCCGCATGGTCGTTGTTTTATTGTCCCATAAGGAGACAGCCGCCAAAGTAGGTCGAAAGTTCGCTGTGACGGATACCTTTGACGGCTTTGTCGATGTCATAGGGAGTACGGTAAAAATCACTGCGCACGGCGTCCCGATCGGTTCTAAGGTCCCGGGAGGTGTCGAGATGCAGCAGCAGATGACATGCCCGCCAGTCGCCGTCCTTCGGCTGGCCTACGGAACCGGGATTCAGGAGGTGACGATAGGTGACCGGGGTTGTTCCTTCACTGGGGTAGGTAAAATGATAGGGAGTATGCGCCTGCCCGCATATAAGGGCGTCCGTTTGTGCAAGATCCAGAAAATGCAGGTAGTCGCGTTTGAGCATGTGACGGAGAATCGTGTCGTTCAGGCTCCTGGGGCTTCCATGGACGAGCAATATCGTGAAGGGCGGGTCACCCGCATGGGGGATCTCCAGACGGAGGAATAAGGGAAGATGACCGAGAAAGGAGGCGTTCTCCGGCTTGATCGTACGCAGGGTGTAGGCGATGGCCTCGATACCCCATTGCCGCACTTCCGGCAACGTATAGGAAAACTTGAACACTGACTTCCCAAATCCGATCCCGTCGTCATGATTTCCCCGCACTGTGGGGATGTTACGATGACGGATGATCTCGACGACTTCGTTGTTCCAGATATTTTGATTGACCAGGTCGCCAAGACAATAAAGCGCATCCGGGTGCTGCGAGTCGATGCCATTCAGGACGTCTTCGAGCGCCGGGAGATTGCCGTGGATGTCACTGATGAAGGCGATTTTCATACTACTACCGATTGAATTTTCCGCGATAGGCGTCCATACTTCGCCTGATGCAGTCATAGGCGCTTGCCCGGCCAAGCAGATTTCCGACGCGGACGGTCTTGTTTTCGAGCATCTTGTAACTCTCGAAAAAATTTTGCAATTCGGTCATATGATGCTGCGGAATATCACTCAGATCCCGGATATGAGCGTATGCCGGATCATGGGCTGCAACAGAAAGTATCTTGTCGTCGATACCGTGCTCGTCCTCCATCCGCATGATGCCGATAATGCGCGCGTCGACGATGCACAATGGCTCTATATCCTGTGAACACATCACCAAAATGTCCAACGGATCTCCGTCATCGAACCAGGTACAGGGAATAAGCCCGTAATTCATGGGATAGTACATTGCGCTATAGAGGACCCTGTCGAGTGTCAGCAGGCCCGTGGACTTATCGAGTTCGTATTTCAGACGGGTGCCCTTGGGAATTTCGATGACGGCCCGAACGATGTCCGGAGCATCCTCTCCGATGGGGATATGCCAGGGATGGAAGGTAGATAGGCTCATTTCGCTTACTTGTTTTTAAAGGCTTTGATGCCTGCGAAAACGGCTTGGGCACCCAGCTCTTCTTCGATACGCAATAGTCTGTTGTATTTCGCAATCCGTTCGCTCCGGCATCCGCTGCCGGTCTTGATATGCCCGGCATTGGTGCTTACTGCCAGGTCGGCGATGGTCGTGTCTTCGGTCTCCCCGCTCCGGTGGGAGATGAAGCACCGGTATTGATGCCGGCCGGCCAGCCGAATGGTTTCCATCGTCTCACTGACAGTGCCGATCTGGTTCAGCTTGATGAGAATCGAGTTGGCGATGCCGGATTCGATGCCCCGGCGCAGAATTTCCGGGTTGGTGCAAAAAATATCATCGCCGACGAGTTCGATCTGTTGTCCGAGACTTTGCGTTAGCGTTTTCCATCCCTCCCAGTCGTTCTCGGCCATGCCGTCCTCGATCAGGACAATAGGGTATTGACGGACCCATCCTTCCCATAATTGAAGCAGTTGTTGCGAGGTCATCTTTTGCCTGGTGGATTTAAAAAAGACATATTGCCCGTTGTCCCACATCTCGCTGGTGGCTGGGTCGAGACAGAGCGAAATGTCGTCGCCCGGGGTGTAGCCCGCCTTGACGATGGCTTCGAGAATAACTTCTACCGCCTCTTCGTTGCTGCGAAGATTGGGGGCAAAACCGCCCTCGTCTCCGACACCGGTGAAATAGCCTTTGTCTTTCAGGATGTTTCTCAGCGCGTGAAAGGTCTCCTCTCCCATGCGGATAGCTTCTTTGAAGCTGGGAGCGCGATGCGGGGCGATCATGAATTCCTGGAAGTCGACGTTATTGTCGGCATGACGGCCTCCGTTAATGACGTTCATACAGGGCACGGGCAGGCTATAGTCACCGTCGGGGTTAAGCGTACGGTAGAGCGGAGTGCGGGTCGACAAGGAAACGGCGCGCGCGAAAGCCATCGAGACGGCGAGGAGCGCATTGGCGCCAAGCGCGGATTTGTTGGGGGTACCGTCGAGGCGGATGAGTTCCTGGTCGAGCTGTTGCTGCGAAAGCAGGGTCCGGCCTGTAAGATGATCGGCGATGGTCGTGTTGACATGGTGCACGGCATTTTTGACGCCTTTGCCGCCATAGCGGCGCGGATCTCCGTCGCGCAGCTCGACAGCTTCTTTTTCACCGGTACTGGCGCCGGAGGGAACGATAGCGCTCCCCTGCACCGGCTCGCTGCCTGGTTTTTGGGTGTCTCTCAGAAGGATATCGGCTTCGACGGTGGGGTTCCCCCTTGAATCAAGTACCTCGCGTGCTTTTATTTTTTCGATGAGCATGTTGTATTTTTTTCGGTGTTTAAGAATGGTGTCTGAAATTGACTCCGGAGACACTTAGTCTACCCAGTGCGTCCTCGTTTTGAAATCGATCTGGTCGACAATTTTTTCCATCTGGCATAGCCGGTAGAGCAGGAGCGCCAACACCTGCCCGGCGTCGATTTCCTGATCCAGCCAGGGTTGTTTGTCCAGCCATTTGAGGAATTCTTCCTTGTCCGGAATGTTCAGTTGTGCATATTTCTGTATCATGGTCGGTCCCCCTTATGGGGTATTTCTTTTTTAGATAAAAAATGCATATAATCCCGTCCGATGCCGGCGCCGATCCGCAGGGCTGACCCTGCTCTTCCCGCCAAACCACCCGTAAGTTGCGTCAAAATAGTGCAGCCCGATCCCGAAGGAGGAAGGCGTAGCGCCGGCCCATCCCGTTGCTGCGACTGCAGCAGTATTGATAGTGTATGCCGCCAAAGGAGGTGTATTCGTGAAAAGGAGGTCCCAAATTATTGCCCATCAGAAAGACGATCAGATGGTCGCGGCGCATAAACGGACCGGGCCGACATTGTTGGTGGATGACGTACATACCTACAGGTTAAGCGTTGAGTTAACTGTTTCCTATAGGCGTCATCGTCCTCTGTCGAAGGCGGTTAATGAGGTGGAACGCCATCACCTACCTGAAATTACCGAATCGGGCCGGATTGGTGAAATTTTTCTGGATTCCTCATGCCCGGCGGCGTGGCCTCCTTCAAAGATATTCATCCGGCGATGACTGTTGCTTTTTCCAAAAAATCCTATCTTTAATACCGAAGGCGCGTCTGACAGACTAAAACAGCGGCGCCGGCGGTGGAGCTCGCCCAATCGTTGCCTCGCAACCAATAGCGCCTACTGGACGGAAACCATATTCCTGTCATCAAGTAGCGCGGTATGGATTATTTCTACAGTGTTTTGGAGATCCTTTATGTTCTGGCGCTCGCGCCCCTCCTGGCAGGTGTGCAGAACAGCATCGAGGAAAGGCTGGAATCCCGTCGCGGCCCGTCCATTTTCCAACCCTATTACGACCTGGCCAAGCTATTCCGCAAGGAAAGCCTCGTACCCGATGTCTCCTCCCCCATCTACCGGCTAGGCCCTTACGTGGTGTTCATGTTCTATCTTTTTCTCGCGATGATCCTACCGATCATCACGGCTTTTCCCTTGCCCTTTGCCCCCGCCGCCGACTTCGTCGGCGGCGCTCTTTTCTTCGGCGCAGCCGCAGCGATCAAAAAATTCTCGGCCATCGACAGCCGCAGCAACTATGCGCATCTTGGGACGTCGCGTTCGGCCAGCCTGGGGGCTCTCACCGAGCCGATCATGGTGCTCATCTTTATCATGCTCGGCGTCCTGTCCGATACCAACAACCCTTTTGTCATCAATCATGTCCTGCGCACTTCGCCGCAATGGTACTACTCTCTGCTCCACGGCTTCGTCTGCGTCGCTTTCTTCATGATCCTCATCATCGAGACCGGCCAACTGCCCGTGGAATCGCATTCCAACGGCGAGTTGGGAATGATCGACCAGGCCATGCCTTTCGAGTACACGGGCCCCGAGCTCGCCTTCTACAAATGGGGCTCGTATATGAAGGCCTTTTTGCTGATGAGCGTATTCCTCAATGTATTCGTCGTACCGTTCTGGGTTCCCACCCCTGAAGCGGGGGCCGCGGGCGTCGGGCTTTACCTCCTCCTTCACTTGGTGAAGCTGCTTGGCCTCGTCATCGTCTTTGCGCTGCTGAATACCACCGTATCCAAATTCCGGCTCTACAAGAATTTCGATTTCCTGGCCATCGCCTTTGCGTTGGCTTTCCTGGCCAACCTGGCCTATTATGTCGTCAACCGAAAATGACCCTCGTATGAACCAGACCTTTGAAGTGCTCGGTTTTCTGCTCATCGTGCTGACGCTGCTCATGCAGTGGGAGGCCTATGTCACCGGCGTCATTTTCCTGTTCGCATTATCATCCTTTATCGTGGCGCTCTTCCTGGTCCTGCTCGGGCTGAGCCGTCCCGGTCAGAATTACCTGCTTTTCGTGCTGGCGGGGCTGACCCTGACCATTCGCGGGCTCATCATCCCGATCATCATGAACAAGGCGCTTCACCGGCTGTACGAAAAACCCTGGCGCGTCCGGGAAGACAAGCCCGCCATGGGCGTGGGGGGCTCCATCCTGGTCTCGCTGGCCCTGATCGTGCTCGGGTATTTCATCTATCAGAACAGCCTGTACGAAGTCCTCAAGATCCGGTCAGGTTCCGTACCCTTCGCGCTTTTCCTGCAGGCTTCCCTGCTCATCATTTCCCGACGCCATGCCTATATCCAGATGATCGGGTTTCTCATGGTGGAGAATTCGGTGGTGATGCTCTCCGGATGGGTCTTCTCCGGTCTGCCCTTTATTGTCGAGGCCGGCGCCATCCTCGACCTGCTGGGGCTCGTGGTCGTCTCCAGTCTCATCATCCGGGTGCGGGAGAACGCTATCCTCCAGGAGGGGGAAGGTTTCGAATCCGAACTACGAGGTTAAACCATATAAACGCATGCAACAACAGCTCCCATATCTCCTTCCGCTTTTTTGCAGCCTCGGCGGCGCGACCCTCTGCGCGATCCCGATCCTTTACATGGAGCGCATCGTCTCCGTGATCAGCTCGCACCTGGCGTTTTTCGCCGCCGTCTATATCCTGTTCCGCCCCGATTGCAACCAGGGTTTTCTTCACGTCGACGGACTGTCCAAGCTGATGCTGCTCACCATCGCCATGGTCTATATCAGTACCGTAGTCTATTCCCTGGCCTATCTCAAACATATCCGCAACCCCCTGTTCCAGAGCCGGCTCTATTATTTCCTGCTCAACGTCTTCGCCTCCACGATGTTCTTCTCCGTGAGCATGGACAACCTGGGCCTCGTCTGGGTCGGGATCGAAGCCACGACCGTCAGCAGCGCCCTGCTGGTCGCCACGGAGAATGACCAGGTTACCGTCGAATCGGCCTGGCGCTATGTCATCATCGTCTCCACCGGGCTGGTCATCTCGCTCATCGCCACCACCTTTATCTTCGGGTCCGCGGGCACGCTCAGTCTCCGCGATCTGTTCCACCGGCATCCGTCCAACCGGGTCTACCTCATCGGCGCCCTGCTCGGGCTTATCGGGTTCGGGACCAAGGCCGGGATTTTCCCCATGCACACCTGGCTCCCGGACGTCCATGGCAAGGCGCCGTCTCCCGTCAGCGCCATTTTCTCCGGCGTCCTGCTCCCCGTTGCTTTATACGCCATGGCCCGCGTCATCCAGGCCGACCCGGTCGCGACCGTCCGGATCTTCGCGCTCGTGCTCGGCATCCTTACCGTCCTCACGGCCGCCCTCATGATGACCGTGCAGACCAACTACAAGCGCATGTTCGCCTACAGCAGTATGGAAAACATGGGGATGATCCTCATAGGCTTCTCGCTCGGAGGGGCGGGCATCCTTGGCGCGGTTATCATCATCATCGCCCACGGCCTGGCCAAATCCGCCGTGTTCTTCCTGACGGGGGACATCCTTGGGACCTATCATACCACCGACATGGACCGGACCGGCGGTCTCCTCCGGCGGCTGCCTGTCACCGCCTGCGCGTTCTTCCTGGCCGCCATGGCCGTCACGGGCGCCCCGCCCTTCGCGATCTTTGCGGGAGAGATCTTCATCTTCTCCGCGCTGATCGCCCACTACGGCTGGCTTCTCGCACTGATCGTCATGGGCTTCCTCGCAATCGCCTTTATCGCGGTCAATTTCCGGACCGGCAAGATGATTTTTACGGGCGAACCGGCTGGGGATCGGGAGCGGCCGCATATCGAGACCCTCGTGCCCGCCATCAACCTGGCGCTATCGCTCGTATCGCTCCTTTTTATCCCCTATATCCAACAGGTCCTGCAAAAACTCCCAGTCTCATGAAGCTGCTGATCGGTGTCATACCGCCCAATGAAGAAAGAGCAGAACGCCTCTTCGTGCTGGAAGAAGGAAAGGCGGTCCTATTGAAAAACGTCGATGACGCCCGCGTCTATCCGAACTATGCGCTGCTCCGGGACCGTCCCGCACGGATCAACGACCGGCCCGTCAGCGGCTCCGGCGTTTTCGATTTCCGCTATGGCCCCGTCACCGCGGGCATTCGCGAGGCCGGCTGCTTCCATCTCTATACTTATGGCGAGAAGATACTCCGGGCGGGGATCGATCTCAGTTGGAAGGCTCGGGGCATCGAAGCGGCAATGCTGGCCCGGACCCCGGATGCCGCTCTTCGGCTGGCCGAGACCGTTTGCAGCAATTTCGCATTCTCCCATTCCGTCGCCTTCAGCCGCGCCGCGGAGTCGGCCCTGGGGCTCGTCCCCGACCTGGCGGCCCGGAAATGGCGTATCCTCTTGCTGGAAGCCGAACGGGTCACGAATCACCTCTATCAGCTGTCCCGGCTCAGCGCCGCCGCCGCGCAAAAGGTCCTCGCGGCGCATCTCAGCGCCCTCTTCGAGGATGCCCTGCGTCTCAATGCCTGTCTCGGCGGGTCCCGCTATCTCATGGGCATAAACCGGCTTGGCGCCTGGGAGCGATACCCTTCCGCCGCCGACAGCCATACCGCCATAGAGGGCTATATCCTGATCGCCCGGAAATTCCGGCAACTCTATGAACACAGTCTCGCCAACTATAACTACCTTGACCGGCTCCACGCCGCGGGTGTCCTAACGCCCCGCCAGGTAGAGGACTTCGGGCTCACCGGGCCTACGCTGCGCGCCTGTGGTCTCGATGACCAGCTAAACAGCGGCACCGAACACCTCGTCAACCTCCCCGTCATCACCCACAACGAAGGGGACGCGCTTGCGCGAATGGAGATCCGCGCCGAGGAGCTCGTCAATTCCTGCCAATATCTTGCCGATCACCTCACGACCGCGAATACCTGGAGACAGGGCAGCGGAGCGGAGCAACAGCAACCCGCAACCGAAGGAGAGGGCTGTGGGGTGGCCCATTCCCCCAGCGGCGCCGTCGGGTATTACCTCAACATCCGTGACGGGTTGATCCGCGAGGCGGCCATCTTTACCCCATCCTATGCCGGCATGCATGCCGTATCCACTGCCCTGGAAGACCTGATCTTTACCGATTTCCCGTTTGTATTCGATTCCTTCGGCGTCCACTTTGCCGATGCCGCACGTTAAAAAAAGAGCTATGCAATGGTGGCCATTTTATGGATTGAAAAGACAGCTTGCCGAATCGCGCGAGTTCGCGTCGCCGGTCCCGCCAATGCGGGCCGTCCCGCGTATCTTCCGGCACTCCCTGTTCATCTACGTTATCGACGTCGGTAGCTCCAACGCCCTCAACTTCGAGATCAGCGCGCTTGAATCCCCCCAGTACAGCATCCACCGATATGGGATCTATCTCACCGATTCACCCCGGCATGCCGACATCCTCCTCGTGCTCGGCAAGCCGACCGCCGCGATGCTTCCGCCCTTGCTAGAGACCGTCAGCCAGCTGCCGGAACCCTTCTGCATTGCCACCATCGACGACTGTCCTGAAGACCGTGAACGCAGCTACCCCGATCTCCCCAATCATATTTGCGCGCTGGAGGGCATCCCTTCCCCTGCCCAGATCCTCGGCATGCTGCTCGATCTATCCACCCCAAAAAGAAAAACAAGATGATCCTGTTCTACTGGCTATCCCTGCTTTGTTTTGCCGGCGGCGCCCTCGCCTGTTTCCGCATCAAATGGAGCTATATCCTGGGCTGCGCCGGTTCCGCCTTTGCGCTCGCCTGCGGCATCCGGGCGCTCGCGGGACCCGTCCCGATCTTCCATTATTCCCTCGCCACCGGTATCACCCTTTCGCTGGGTATCGATCATCTCTCCGCGCTTTTTATGATCCTCGCCGCCATCTCCTGGATCGCGCTTTCGGTCTATTCCATCGACTATTCCGCGCTCTACCCGCATCGCAAACTCACACTCGGAATCAACCTCTGCCTGCTCGGCATGCAGCTCATCCTCGTCGCCCGCGACGGGATCACCCTGCTGATCGGGTGGGAGATCATGACCGTTTTCGCTTTTCTCATGATGCTGACCGCGGGAAAGTTCTTCGAGCGGGCCTATCGTTTTCTCGCCTTCGGCGAGCTTTCCACCGCCTGTCTGCTCCTGGGATTCGCGGCGCTATACAAAATCACCGGCTCGCTTTCCTTCGACGCCCTGAAGAGCGCGGGCGCCGGCGCACTTGTCCTCCTTTCGCTCGGGTTTATTATTAAAATGGACATCGTTCCCTTCCACGGCTGGATGCGCGGCATCTACGGCGAGATTCCCGACAACTGCGCGGCCCTGCTCAGCGCCCCCGTCACCCTCATGGGCGTCTACGGCATGGAACGCATCATGCCGCTCGTGCCCGCGAACGTCACCTGGAACATCGTCCTCATTCTGCTTGGCGCATTTTCCGCCTTTTGGGGCGGCCTGCAGGCCGTCGCGGTGGGCAAGGTCCGGTTGCTGCCTGCGTATTCCACGGTTGAAAACAACGGGATGATCCTTTCGGCCATCGGTTTCTATGCGCTGGCGCGCAGCTTCCCGGGGACCAACCTCTCCTATCTCGCCGACTTTGCCCTCGCCGCCTCGTTGGTGATCGCGCTATCCCATACGTTCGCCAAGACCCTGCTGTTTCTTTCCCTGGGCCATGCCAAGGAAGCCTACAATGTCCAGCAGATCGAGGAGGCCCGTGGCATCTGGAGCGGTGTGGGGAGGATACCCGCGCTCGGCATTGTCGTCTCCGCCCTCTCGTTCAGCGCCTTTCCGCCGCTTATCGGTTATGCGGGGGAGTGGATGATCCTGGAGACTATCTTCCAGTCCTATCGCTTTCCCAGCGCCGCCGTCGCGTTTTTCGGAGCCCTGGCCGGCGTGCTGACTGCCCTGGCGATCGGCCTCATCGGGTTTGCGATGATCAAGCTCATCGGCTATACGGCCCTGGGGTATGACCATGGCCGCAAGAGCAGGCATATTCCCAACGGACTCATGCACGGCGTAGAGATCGCGCTGATCCTGCTGCTGGGCGGCTGTGGCGTCGGCCTGCCGCTGGTGATCTTCACCCTCGGCTATCGGGGACTGCTCACCGGCCTGCTCGGGGTGCCTGCCCCGCTGCTGCTGGCCTCCGGCCAGCCCATCTTCGGCGTGATCTCACCCACGTTCATCGCCATCATCATGATCGTACTGTTGCTGATCCCCATCTGGATCTTCCTGCGGGGGAGACGGCGAGTGCGCGCGGTCCGCTCCTGGAACGGGGGGCTGCGGCTCACGGAAAATGAATTCTTCAGCGCCCCGGCATATTCCGAGATCCTCGAGCACGTTCTCCGCAGCCTGTACCGCACCCGCGAGATCAATACAGCTGCCCGGAGCAGCGTCGAAGTCGAGGACATTATGATCCGGCCGACCAGGGCGCTTACCCGGCTGGTCCGGAAGATCGGGGAAGGGGAAGCGCTCATCTTGATGAATGGCAAGATCAGCGCCTATGTCACCTATATCCTTTTTCTTTTCGTGCTGGCGTTTGTCATCGGGATGATCGTCATGTAGCCACCGGAAACACCTGACTCGAAGTGGCTGTTCCTTGCGCGGGGTCCGACACATCGGCGCCATCTCCGGAACAGGTCGAACGCGCGCTTGCCCAATATGCGTCAGCAGACGCAACAAGCACTATATATAATACGCCATCGCTGCTCCGCACAGGATAGCATACCGTCCGCAGCCCTGCCGCTATGTGGCACGCTTATCATCCCGTCCCTACACTTTTGTCACTTGCTAATGTGTGAGTCATGAATCGCCGGATGAATAGAATTCGTTGCACGAGCCTGGCAAATGGTTCCTCTGCCGCCGATGGTGCCACTGCCCTACTGATCAGTTCCCAATGCACCAGGTCTTTCGAATGATAGATGAGCAAATAAGGATTAAAATGGAACGAGGAACCGCAATGGTAAAAATCGTCGCCCATTTTTAATAGCGTAGGATCGGGATGATCGCCCGGCAAAACCGGATTTACGTAGGTCTCGACGGTATTGTAGTAAGACAGATCTGCCACAGGGTCCTGTGCAGTGCATTGATGATGGGTGCTGAGCAATACCAGGCAAAAAAGACATATTCGAAGATTTGCGGTAGAACGATTGACCATAACGGCGGTCCCGGGTTTTGAGTTTGGATAAAGGTATGGGGGATAGGATGATCCCCCCTGATGGATTGCTGCTTTGCTTAAGTGCGAAAATTCGTTTACAAAAATCAGCCGGAAGCGACAATAGCGATGGCACTTATCGATAATTTCCTGTCACAAATGTTTGATTTTGCCTTTAAATGCGCTAACGAGGCAGGTAAAAGAAGGCGCAGCATCCAATGAACCGGCGGTGATCGACGCCATTTTGCCGTTTGGCGGCAGAGACATAATCTTTTTTTGTAACCTGTCCGGACGGCGTATCCGCTCCAGCGAACCGGAGCGTGTTCCTACCGCAATTGTCATACCGGGCAAAGGCGGGCCGGCAGGAGCAGCGGCCGAAAGCAAAAGCCGCAGGAATAAGAATTGCATCACTTGCTGTTCATCGCGTTTCCGTTGCCACACCTGTTCCATACTATTTTCTTACAATCCGTGGAACAGCCTGCTTCCTACCAGGCCGACCGGATCGACCGTCTATTTAACTACTTCAATGTGGCGGCGGCAGCTATGTTGCTGCTCGTCGTCGTTCTCACGATCTGGTTCACCATACGGTACAGACGAAGGCACGGCGACGATTCGGAGGGCGCGAACATAGAAGGCAATCGCAAGGTCGAGGTCGTCATGATCGGGGTACCGGCCTTGCTGCTGGCCTGGTTCTTTTACCAGACGTTCACCGTCGCCAACGCCGTGGTGCCGTACGCGACACCCAAACGGCCGGCAGACATCATCATCACCGGTCACCAGTTCTGGTGGGAAGTGAATTACCCCGGAAGTCATGTCGTCGCCGCCAACGAGGTTCATCTCCCCGTCGGCCGGCAGCTGGTGATGGCGATGCGGAGCGCCGACGTGATCCACGATTGGTGGGTGCCGCAACTGGGCAATAAGATGGACCTCGTACCCGGGACCACGAACTATCTCTGGCTGAACATCCGTCAACCGGGCGAGTATATCGGCACCTGCAGCGAATTCTGCGGCGAACAACATGCCTGGATGCGCATTCGCGTGGTGGCGCAGGATGAGAAGGACTTCGAACGCTGGCTCGACTCCAACCGGAAGGCGGCATCGCCGCCGGCCGATGATCTGGCCCGCCGGGGAAGGGCCCTCTTCGAATCCAGGTCCTGCGCCAACTGTCACAGCGTCCGGGGTACATCTGCCGCCGGCACGGCCGGTCCCGACCTCACACATCTCGGCAGCAGGTCGACCATTCTGACGGGTCTGCTGGGGACCAACGAGAAGAACCTGACCGACTGGATCGAACACCCGCAGCAGATCAAACACGGTGCATACATGCCCGAGTTCATGTTCGCCAAAGATTCCATCAGGGCCCTGGCCCACTATCTCGAACAACTGAAATAAAGCGGATAAGCTGAATTATGGGAACGACCATCAAAATACCCGATCCTGCTTCACCTTTTCCCGGTCTCGGCGTGGAGACGGATCAGGGACTGCTGCAATGGATATGCGCCGTCGATCATAAAATGATCGGCATCATGTATATGGTTATGTCGCTCGTCTTTTTGGTGGTGGGTGGCGTGCTGGCCCTGCTGATGCGCATACAACTGGCCGTACCGTTGAACCATTTCCTGCCCGCAGAAACCTTCAACCAATTCTTCACCATGCATGGGACCACGATGATCTTTTTTGTGGCCATGCCCGCCATATTCGGGTTTGCGGTATATTTCGTGC
>DASZYU010000279.1:0-14430 GCA_035545215.1 Puia sp. | reverse complement strand
TCTCCGGTCGCGGCGTTGTATTGCCGCAGGAGGCGGGCGGGGTTACCGCCAACCACGCTGAAGGGAGGCACGTCGGCGGTGATGACGCTTCCTGCCGCGACGACCGAATGACGGCCGATGGTGACGCCTGCCGTAACGACGGCATTGGCGCCGATCCAGCATTCGTCTTCCACGACGATCGGCGCGGTCGTGCATTTTTGGTCGCGGATGGGCGTGTGAATATCCTGGTAGCCGTGATTGAGGCCCGAAAAAACGACGTTCTGCGCCAGGATCACCTGGTTGCCGATCGTCACGGGACCGATCAGGGTATTGCCGAGACCGATCGCGCAATTGTCCCCGATGATGACGTCGCCCATTTGGTTGTTAATGCAGGAAAAGTCCTCGATGATCGAATGTTTGCCCATGACGAATTTCCTGAAAGGCACCACGTCCATCCTAACGCTGCGGCGGATGATCGAATGGCTTCCCCGCCGGTGAACGAACGGGTTCAGGAAGGCCCTTACCCACCAGCGCGGCCTGGCCGTGCCGGATGGCATCATCATGTTCAGGATAACCTGTTTATTCCGCGGGCTGGATCGTATTTTCTGAATGATGCTCACTTTTTCAGTTGGTTTTCGATCAGCGAATAAAGTTTGTCCACGGAGGCTGTCCAGGTATGCGAGCGGGCGAGCTTTATCCTCTTTTCCTTTAGCGAGGGGTTGTCTTCGGCGAGGGCACGCGCGATCAGCGCCGGATAGTCTTCGGGTCTTTCCGCCAGGTAGACGCAATCCCCGAAGATCTGCATGGCTTCGGTCCGGGTGGCCACGACCGGTTTCCCCATGGCCAGGTATTCGTCCACCTTCAGCGGATAATTTCCAATCGTGACATCGTTGATCAACTGGGGGTTGATACAAACGTCGAAACGGCCGACGTAGGCAGGCAGCTCGGTGATATCCTTCCTGCCGAGGAAATGTACGTTGGGCATGCCGTGGAGCGCGCTCGTCCGGAAGAAATCGTCTTCGGGTCCGACGAGCACGATGTTCCAGTCCGGCTTTGCTTTGGCGATCCCGAGGAGGATGCGGATATCGAGACGAAGCGCGAGGATGGCGCCGACGTACCCGATGACGGGTCCCGTCACGGCCGGCATGTCCTTCGGTACCACGTGCGGGACGTCCGGATCGAAAAGCGCGATGTTACAGCCCTGTCCGATGTAGTGGCTATTGGGGTTGTACCTGCGGACGTAATTGGCCAGGTAGACCGAATTGGCGACCGCGACGTCCGCCTTGGCAATATGGTCCGGCTCGATCTTCGTGCCGTGTTTCTTCCAGTACGGCATGGCCACGAGGTTATCCCTGCTATAGTAGACGTATGCTTTGGGCCGGAGCAGTTCTTTCAGGTATAAGGCGCGGAAGATATCGTTGTCGTTGAAAAGCACATAGTCGTGGAAGCCGAGGCGTTCGGCCGCCCTGCGGATGTCTTTCGCAAACCTGCGGCCGTTGATCCGGCAAAACAACCGGAACAGCCGTGTAGAAGGCAGCCAGCGGGCCGACTCGAGGACATGGTGCGGATAGTAGTTCCAGAGGTTAGCGCCGACCTGGACGAGGTCTTCGCCTTTCCTGCGGATGATATCGAGGTGCCTGCGGATGTTCGGGTTGCCGGCTTCGCGCGCAGCCGTCCGGCGGTCGAGCGGCATATTCACATACAGCACCCGGTGATTCCGCGACAGCTCCAGCGCGATGCTTTTGCAGTTGCTGCCGATCTCGAAATACCATGGTGAAAGCCCGGTGATGATGATGTCCATAGTCAACGGGCGCTAAAATAGAAAGAAACGGTGAGATTATCCAATCGGCGGGTCGCGGGTCGTTTAGAAAATAACGAAAGGTTTGGCTGTCTGCTGGCCATCGGAGGTGTTGATCTTCAACACGTATTCTCCGCCGGCAAGCGCGGGCAGCGGAATCGACAGCGTTCCGGTCGCCGACAGCTGTGCATAGTCCCTGCGCAGGATGAGGCGGCCGTTGAGGTCCATGACCGTGACGAATGCCGTTCCGGCAGCGGGCAGCCCGACTTCCGTTACCAGCACCGATCTTCCGGACAGGTATAACTTGCCGATCGAGAGGTTGCCACCGGGGCGGTCGACCGTAATGATCCTCGAATAGTTGAGGTGCGCGTCTTCCGTCCAGCCGAGGCGGTAGAAGTTCCTGCCGGCGGGGCAATGTGCGTCCGTCCAGGACCAGGAGGCGGCGGCCGTCGATCTGGCGGCGGTTTGGTAGACGGAGGTGAAATGTGAGCCGTCCGAGCTCCGTTGTACATCGAAGAGGAGCGGTGAGTTCGCCACGTCGTCGGTGGCCGACCATTGCAGCAATACTCCCTGGCCCGACCAGCGGCCGTTGAAGTCTGTGAGTGTGAGCGCCAGGGGACCCGGCATCATAATCGATGCGTTCTCGGCTACCTGGGCGAGCACCGCGTGGCCCGCGTTGTTGAGATGGATCTTGTCGCCCGCGCTGTATTGCGAGAGTATGCCGAGCGTAGACGGATCGGTCACGGGCGTCCAGAAGTCGAGCGAGCGGCCGGGGAATTCTGTCAGGATGGAGTCCTTGCCCTGGAGCAGGATCTGGCGGGTGCCGGACGGGATATCGTCACGTGGTTGGGTGGAGCAGATGTAGCAGGTCTTGCCCGCTTTGACCACCGAGTCGTAGATGACGTGCAGATTGGCCATGAACTGGGTAAGGCTGAAGCCGTTGACGATGTCATTGTTGGGATAAGCGACGACGACAACGTCCGATCCGAGCTGAATGAGCCTGGTCTCGTTGTCCCTCCGCTGGGGCGTGTCCTGCGGTGTGATGGTCACGCCGGAAGGGAATACAAAACTGGACGGCATGCCGTTCCATGTCGTCGAGCCGCTCCACGCGATGTCATAGAACTGCGTCAATTGTCCCTTGTTCTTGTAGTAAAGGGCGGTCCGTGCCACCCACGAACTATCGAAAGTCGTTGCGCCGCCGCCGGCGGCTGTTGAAGAACCGATGACGCCGAGGACCTGTGCGGCGCCGGTGGCAGGCAGGAAAAACAGGCCAAGTGCGATTAGGTAAAGAGGGCGCATATGCATGCATTTGGAGAAAGCTATGCAATACTTGCGCCCAAGCGGTTGACGCCGGTCACCCGTGCGCCTGATCTTCGGCGGAACGATCTGTCTTCAGTGGAACGGTCTGTCTTCAGCGGAACGGTCTGTCTTCAGTGGAACGGTTTATAATCAGCGGAACGGTTTATAGAAGGAATGGGTGGCCAGCGCCAGCATGGGTCTGTCGCCTTTCGTGTCGCCGTAGGCGTAGATCTCATCGTAGCCGGAGAGGTCGTAGGCTTCGCGTATCCGGCGAACCTTCTCGGCTCCATGGCAATTGCGTCCGAGGATCCTGCCGGTCAGGCGGATGATGGCGCCGGGCGGTGTGGTTTCCAGTTGCGTGGCGAGCAGGGAAACGCCGGTCTGTTCTGCCCATTGACAGAGCCAGTTCACGGGGGAAGCGCTCACGACGACGACGGTAAAGCCTTTTTCGCGCAGGCGGCCGATCTCTTCCAGTGCTTTCGGCCGGATCAGCCGGTGGAGCCTGTCGGTCGTAAACCGCCGGCAGACTTCCTGGAAGCCTGTGAGCGGCGTTTTCCGGAAGAACCAGGACAGGACTTTTTGTTTGCCCTGGTGGTTGGAGATCAGTTTCAGCCGCATGGCTACCAGCCACGGGCTATTCACCAGGAAGCCGAAATAGAATCGCACCGGGCCTTTGCTGAAGCGGATGAATTCCAGCAGGGTATCGTGGGTCGTGATGGTGCCGTCGAAATCGAAAAAGGCGATCCGCCGGTTCATAGCTTCATCTTTTTGAACACCGGTTCGGGGATGCATTTGATCAGGAACATGATCCACCGCCAGAACCATTTTACGTAGAGCACATTCTTTTTGCTGCGGACGGCGGCGAAGATGGCGACGGCGACCGCGTCGGGCGTTGCGGTCAGCAGGGGTGGCAAGGGCATGTTCTCGGTCATCTTCGTATCGACGAAACCCGGTTTGACGGTGAGTACGTGGACGCCTTTTTCATAGAGCCGGTTGCGGAGACCCGAGAGGTAGGCGGTGAAGCCAGCTTTCGCGCTGCCGTACAGGTAGTTGCTGCGGCGGCCTCGTTCGCCCGCGACCGAGCTGATGCCGACGATGATGCCGTTGCCGGCGGCTGCGTATTCCGTCGCCGCGATGTTGAGGATGGAGACGGCGCCGATATAGTTGACCTGGAGGATCCGGTGGCATTCTTCCCAATCGGACTCCGCCCTGACCTGGTCTCCCAGGTAGCCGAATACGCTGATGCAGACGTCGGGCCGGACGGGCAGCGAAGCGAAGAAGACCGCATGGGTATCGGGGCGGGCCGCGTCGAACTCATGGAACGTGCAAGGGACGTCGTAACGGATCGAAATGTCGGTCTGCAACGTTTGCAGCCGTGCGGCGTTCCTGGCGGCCAGCTGTACCGCATAACCGGAAGATGCGAACTTCCTGGCGAGGGAGACTGCGATGTCCGAGGTGGCGCCGAGCAGGAGGACAGAGGGCATATTATGAGAATATATTGACGTCCTTGATGTACAACAAAAAGATATAGCTGACCACCCACAGCAGCAGCGTGACCTGGATAAAGCGATCCTTGTACAGGATCTTCGTCGGAGACCCGCTGTCCGTGGAGATATAGATGATCTGCAGATAGCGCATGATGCCTGCCAGCACAAAGATACAGGTGTAATACAGACGGGCCGATCCCGTTTTGGCGATCGTTTCGGGGGACATCGTATACATCAGGTATGCGACGACGATGACGGCGCAGACAAAGGCGAGCAGAATATTCAGGAAGTCGAGGTTGTAGCCCTTGATCGACTTGCGCATATCGGTCCCGGAACTCAGCTTCAGCAGGACGTCGTCGCGGCGCTTGCCGATGGCCATGAAGACCGCCAGCAGAAAGACCATGATGATGATCCATTCCGACAGGGGTACAAACGAAATGACCGAGCCTCCCTTGATGCGGAGGACGAAACCAGCCGCGAGGATCATGATGTCCAGTACCGAGATGGCCTTCAGGCCGAGCGAATAGGCGAGGTTGAGCAGGAAATAGATCGCCAGTACGACGAAGAATTTATCGCGGATGAGCCAGGAAAGCGCGAATCCCGCGACGATCAGCGCAACGCAGATCGAGAGTGCGGCGGACGGGGAGACGGCGCCGGAGGCCAGCGGGCGTTTGCATTTGACGGGATGTTTCCGGTCGTCTTCGCGGTCCCGGTAGTCATTGATGATGTAGATGCTGCTCGCTATACAGCAGAAGGCGATGAAGCCCAGGCCCACGCGGAGCATTTTTTCTATGTTGAAAATCTCGCGGCCGAAAAACAGGGGCAGAAAGAGGAACAGATTCTTGGCCCAATCCTTTGGTCTGAGGAGTTTGAGATATACCACTTCATTAAATTAACGCGCCAAAGTACAAACAAAAAGACAAAATCTATAATATTGTCCCCGAATAATAATTAACTTCTAACCCATGAGCCGACAGCTGATTGCCAGAGCAGAAGTATTCATCATCGTCGCATTGGCCTGCGCGCCGTTGTTCATCCATTTACCCTACCGGGTGAACATATTCCTTTCGTGGGAAGGCGCTTACCGTATGAGCAGGGGACAATTGCCCTTCCGCGATTTCGGCATACCGTTAGGCGGTATGTATTGGGTGATACCCGCGATATTCTTCCGGATCTTCGGTCCGGCGATGATCACACTGGTGAAAGCGCAGGTCTTTATCAATATCGTATCCGGTCTCGCTTTCCGGTCCATCCTGCGCAGTCTCGCGGTCAACCCGGGGATAAGGCTGGCGTCGGTGCTGCTGTTCTGCCTTTCGTATTCGTTTTTTAATTTCTGGCCCTGGTACAACCATTCCGTCATCGTCTATGAATTGATCGGTCTGGCGTTCCTTTTCCGGTGGCTGCGCGACGAGCATGCGTCTGATGGAGGCCGTTACCGGATAGCCTGGCTGGCGGGGGCGGCATTCTTTATCGTCTGTTCGTTCCTCACGAAGCAGGATGGAGGCGGACTGGCTTTCGCATTGGGTTGCTGGATACTGGCGGTGGACGGCATACTCCGGCGCAGCTGGAAAGGGTTGGCTGCATTCATCGTCAGCTGGGTGGTGCTGCTGATGGTCATCATCCTGCCTTTTTTGTCTCACGGTTTCGGGTATTGGTTCAACCACGGGCAGGCCCCGCATTCCTCACGGGTATCATTATTCGATATTTTGAACGAGCTGTTCGGTTATTCGCAGTGGATCAAGTTCTATGTGTTCCTGATCGTCCTGCTGGCCGTCGTCCGTTGGCGCAGCGCGGCTGCATTCCGGTCGGACAAAACGGTCGTCCTGCTGGTAGCGCTGACGCTGGGGATACTCGGAGAGGCCGCGGTCCTGCAGGTGACGAGCTATACTCCGCCCGACAACAATATCTTCTTCCACAGCTTTGCATTCGCCTGTGTATTTACGCTGCTGGCGCCGTTGCTGCCGGTGCCGGCGGAGCGGCGCGGTATGGTGGTGGTGCTCACCGCGGGGATCGTGTTGTGGTGGAGCGGGGTCTGGTGGAACTATACCCAACGCATCGTGCAACGTTTCCTGCCTGCGCGGCAGGTCGCCACGGTGAGTCCTACCGGCGAGAATGTCGTGAACAAGGACACCTACATGATCAACCGGGACACGACGAAGGATTATCCCCAGGATAAATGGGTGGAATGCGGTCTTCCGGTCTTTCGGAAGATCAGGATGCCGGAACCCACAGCGGAAGGCATCCACCGGCTGATGGACATGGACCTGATCCGGCGGCATCCGGCGGACCTCCGCGTCCTGAACATGTCCGAGCTGACCCCGCTGGCGGAGGCGGTGCCTTTCCAACTGGAGAAGAACCCGCGGCTGCCGTTGTGGTACCATCTCGGCGTCGGGATGTTCAACCGGCAGGCGGACAGCTTCGAGACGCGCATCCGCGACCATTTTTACGACCTCGTCCTGTTCGAATATATACCGGGTTTGAACAACTTCTATCCTTTCCGGGTGCGCGACTCGTTGCGCGTGCATTATAACCAGGTAGATTCGTTTCCCGCGCCCAGGAGGGGGACGGAAACGGCCGGGGTCATAGAAGTCTTCGTGCGTCCGGCGCCTTAGCGTTTTGCGTAGTACCTTTGCTAAAACAGTCGTTTCTTTATTCAAACCGTCGCATCCATACTGCGGAATCCCATCGAGTACCTGAAAGGCGTCGGCCCGCTGCGGGCCGAATTGCTGCAAAAAGAGCTCGGCATATTCACCTTTTCGGACCTGCTCGACCATTTTCCGTACCGGCATGTGGACCGTACCAGGATCCAGCCGATAGGGGACATCCGGCCGGAAACGGATTTCATACAGGTGGCCGGCAAGATCACGAGCGTGAACGTAGCCGGATTCAAACAAAGCCGGCGGCTCGTCGCCGAATTGCGCGATGCCAGCGGAACGCTGGAGCTGGTTTGGTTCCAGGGCATCCACGGGATCCAGCGGCTGGTGCAGGTGGGAGGCGAGTACCTGGTCTATGGGAAAGCGGGTTTTTTCCAGGGCAGCCCGACGATCACGCATCCCGAGATCGAGGTCTACCAGGGTCCGGGCGCCACCCGTCCGGAATTTCTCGAGCCGGTGTATCCGACGACGGAGAAACTGAAGGCCAAAGGGTTGGGGGGAAGGCAGCTGGGCAAGCTCGTGGCCACCCTTTTCAACCTGTTGAAAGATAAAGATTTGCCGGAAAACCTTCCGGCGGCGGTCCGGGGACCCGGTTGGCCGACACGGTACGAGGCTTACCGGCAGATCCATTTTCCGGCGGACCCATCGGCGTTCGGGCGGGCCACCGAGCGGCTGAAGTTCGAGGAGTTGTTCCTGGCGCAGGTGCGGCTGGGGCTCATCAAATCGAGGCGACACCGGTACTCGAAAGGCGTGGTCTTTTCGCAGGTGGGCCAGTCGTTCAACCGCTTTTACACGCAATACCTGCCGTTCGAGCTGACGGGGGCGCAGAAGCGCGTGCTGAAGGAGATCCGAAACGATACGGGCAGCGGCAGACAAATGAACCGGTTGTTGCAGGGCGATGTCGGCAGTGGCAAGACCATCGTTGCGCTGCTGTCCATGTTGCTGGCGATAGACAACGGGTACCAGGCCTGTCTGATGGCGCCGACGGAAATTTTGGTCAGGCAGCATTACGAAGGGATCAGCCGGTTATTGCAGGAAATGCCGCTGGAGGTTCGGTTATTGACCGGCTCGTCGAAATCCAGGGCCAGGAAAGAAGTGCTCGAGCTTGCCCGCGAAGGAAGGCTGGACATACTGATCGGGACGCATGCGGTGCTCGAGGAGGTGGTGCAATTCAGCCGGCTGGGCCTGGCGATCGTGGACGAGCAACACCGGTTCGGGGTCGCACAGCGGGCACGCCTGTGGAAGAAAGCGGAGGTTCCTCCGCACGTGCTGGTCATGACCGCGACTCCCATACCCCGTACGCTGGCCATGACCGCCTATGGCGATCTCGACTACAGCGTAATGGACGAATTGCCCCCCGGAAGGCAACCAATATCGACGGTTCATCGTTACGAAGACAGAAGGCCGCAGGTCATGGATTTTCTCCGGCACGAGATTGCAAAAGGGCGTCAGGCCTACGTCATCTTCCCCTTGATCGAAGAGTCTGAAAAGCTGGATTACGAGAACCTCGAAAAGGGGTATGAAAATATCAAAGCGTGGTTCCCCGAACCGAAATATTGGATCAGCAGGGTGGATGGGAGACAGAAGCAGGACATCCGGGAAACGAACATGCAGCGATTCCAAAAAGGGGACACCCAGATCATGGTAGCTACCACGGTGATCGAAGTGGGCGTCAATGTGCCGAATGCGACCGTGATGGTGATCGAAAGCGCCGAGAAATTCGGTTTATCGCAGCTGCACCAGTTGCGTGGAAGAGTTGGCCGCGGGGCCGAAAAGAGCTACTGCATCCTGTTGACTTCGCCGCGTCTCGGAAAGGAGGCGCGCGAGCGATTGAGCATTCTCACCGAAACGAACAATGGCTTTAAAATTGCTGAAAAGGACCTGGAAATCCGCGGGCCGGGGGATATCGAAGGGACCCGCCAAAGCGGCCTGCTGAACTTCAAGCTGGCGAATATCGTACAGGACAGGGAGTGGCTGGAATTGGCCAGGGAGAAGGCGGCAGGTTTGCTCGAAAACGATCCTGAGCTGGAGTCGGAAGAGAACAAGGCGCTGAAGCTTTTTCTGCAAGCGCAGCAGGGCAAGACGGCATGGAGCAAGATCTCGTAGTCGCCGCCGGGATCCTGCAGCAAGCGCGGGCGAAGAGGACAGCACTGTATGGGCATGAAAATAATTAATTGAAAACCAGCAAATTGGGCAGAATAAGTCTGATTGTTACCTTCTCAATTTTATCGACGCTTCGGGTTTCGGCACAATCGGGGGGGTATGCATCTCTCGAGTTCATCGAGAATAAGGGGCAATGGGATAGTTCGGTCCGTTTCCGGGCCGATCTATCCGCGGGCAATCTGTTCATGCAGCGCACCGGGTTTACGGTCCTGCTTCGCGATACAGGCGATTTGAGACGAATAGGGCAGCTGTTGCACGGCGACGCGGATGCGCAGGCCAAATGGGGCGGGTGGCCCGGAAGGGCTGCAAATGCGTCTGGGGCCGCGGGGGCGACGAAAGCGCCGGCGGCCGCCGGTGGAAAGGCTGTTGCTTCGGGCGGAGCGGACGCTCCGCCGGTCTCCCGGTATCCGGTACAGGGCGGGGGTCGTACCGGGGGCGCCGGTGATCCCTTTTTATTGCATTCTTTTTCTTACCGTGTGACGTTCGACCATGCGGGCGATCACACCGAGATCGTACCGGACAAGCCGCTGGATTCCTACAATAACTACTTCAAGGGCGATAAGAAGCGTTGGGCGACGGGCTGCAGGATCTACCAGGGGATCCTTTACCGGAACATGTACGACGGCATCGATGTGCGCTATTATTCCGACAGGGGTTTCGTCAAATACGACATCATCGTGCATCCCGGCGCCGATCCGGGAAAGATCGTATTGAAATACGACGGCCCCGAAAAGCTGACGGTGCGCCGGAACAAGCTGTACGTACAGACGTCTGTCGCAACGGTCACCGGGCTCGAACCGCATTCCTACCAGGTGGGTGAGGGCGGGAGGACGGAAGTAGCCTGCGAATACACGCTGCTTGGCGACAACCGCATCGGGTTCAGGGTGAAGAACTATTCGCATGACGAAACGCTCGTCATCGATCCCGTCGAAGTGTTCTGTTCTTTTTCCGGCAGCAGGTCGGACAACTGGGGGTATACCGCGACCTATGACAATGCGGGGAATTTCTATATGGGCGGGATCGTGCTCGACGAGACGAATCAGAATCCGAGCGGGCCGGGCGGCGGAGGCTTCCTGTACAGCCCCGGGGCGTTCCAGACGAGCTTCCAGGGCGGAGACGGCAGCGAAGGGGACGGCTATGACTATGACGTGGCGATCCTGAAACTGAGCAGCAACGGCAGCAAGCGGGTCTACGCGACGTACCTCGGTGGCAACGGTGACGAGCAACCGCACAGTATGGTCGTCGACGACCAGGGCAACCTCGTGGTCACCGGACGGACGAGCTCCGCGAATTTCCCTCCCAACTCGCCGGGCACGTTGTATGGCAACGGGGGCGGATTCGACCTGTTCATCGTGAAATTCAATGCGACGGGGACTGCGCTCATCGGCAGCAAGCGCATCGGCGGCAGCGGCGACGACGGGGTCAATTACAGACCCAAATACCTGGTCAACAGCAACTCGTTGCCGGGCGCTCAGGACCTGCGATTGAATTACGGCGACGACGGAAGAAGCGAAGTGATACTCGATGCCGCGGGCAATATCTATGTCGCCGCCTGTTCGCAGTCTACCGATTTCCCCGTCACGCCGGGCGTCTTTCAACAAAGTTCCGGCGGGGGCCAGGACGGTGTCCTGATCAAAACGTCGCCGAACCTGGGGACCATTCTTTTCAGCAGCTATCTCGGTGGAAAGAACAGCGATGCGGCATTCGTCCTGTCGCTGGATCCGCTGGACAACAGCATATGGGTCGGAGGCGGGACGGAAAGCGCGGATTTCCCGGGTACGGCGAAGGCGCCGGTGATCAGCGCCAATAACAATGGGGGTATCGACGGGTTCGTGGCAGTCGTCAGCAATGACGGATCACAGCTGCTGAAATCCTCCTACTTCGGAACGCGCCTGACCGATATGATCTACGGGCTCGAGTTCGACAAGAATGGGTTCCCTTATATCATGGGTACCACCGACGGGGCGATCCCGGTCGTCAATTCGCCTTTTAATGCCGGCGGCAACCAGGCGAACGGAAAGCAATTCATCACGAAGCTGAAACAGGACCTTTCGGGCATCGTGTATTCGGCGAACTTCGGTCCTGCCGGTAGCGCGCACCCGCAGCTGTCGCCTACGGCTTTCCTGGTTGACCGGTGCGAGAATGTCTATGTAGCGGGCTGGGGCGGAGGGCCCGACAGCACGGACCATTATGCGAACAGTTCGACCTTCGGTCTGGTCACAACCACCGGCGCGTTCAAGCCGGCGACGGACGGAGAGGATTTTTATTTCTTCGTGTTGCAGAAAAATGCGGCGAGCCAGTTGTTCGGAAGCTTTTTCGGTCAGCAGAACGGTCATTTCGGGGACCATGTCGACGGGGGAACGAGCCGCTTCGATAAGCAGGGCGTGATCTACGAGGCCGTGTGCGCCAACTGTTATGGCGGGGCTCAATTCCCGACGACTCCGGGGAGCTGGGCGACGCAGAACGGGACCGGCAGCGGGGCGTGTAATGAAGCGGCTGTCAAGATCGCGTTCAATTTCTCGGGGGTCGCCGCGGGGCTGAAGCTGGTGACGCATGGCCGCGGCGACAGTGTTGGCTGCGTGCCGCTGGCGGTCGACTTTTCGGACACGGTACACAACGCCAGGACCTATGTCTGGAATTTCGGGGACGGCACGGTCGTCGGCAACAGCAGTCCGACGATGACCCACACGTATGTGAATACCGGCACCTATGTCGTAACGTTGGTGGCGATCGACAGCAACACGTGCAATATCGCCGATACGGTCATGCGAACGATTGCAGTGAAGGACAACCCGGCCGCCCTGGATTTCGATTTCTCGAAACTGGCCCCGTGCACGTCGATGAGCTATCTGTTCACCAACCAGTCTTCTGCGCCGCCCGGTCTTCCATTCGACGCAACCGCGTTCACCTGGAGCTTCGGCGATGGAAGCACGGAGGCGAATGTCCCTTTCGGCGATCGTCCGTCGCATGCGTATGCATCGCCCGGGCCGTACAACGTGACCCTGACCCTCAACGACACCGCCTATTGCAATTATCCGCTGGATACCGTCAGGCTCCTGTATGTCGCGCAGAATGTACTGGCGAGGTTCAGTACGCCGGCGATCGGTTGCGTCCCCGACTCCGCGCAGTTCGCCAATACTTCGATCGCCGGGCAGCAGTACTACTGGAATTTCGGAGATCCAGCGAGCGGTGCAGCCGACACTTCCACGGCTATTTCGCCCGTCCATCTCTATACGAATGCGGGGACGTACCGGATAACGCTTATCGCGGTCGACTCGACCACCTGCAATATATCGGATACCGCCACCTTTACCGTCACGATGATGGGCAAGCCCACGGCCGGGTTCACCTACTCGCCGGAACCGCCGCAACCGCCGAACACGCCGACGATCTTTTCGGATGCCTCGTCACCCGGGGTGAAATATCAATGGTTCTTCGGGGACGGAACGAGCGAAACGAAGACGACGCCGGACACCGTCGTGCACCTGTATAACAGAACGGACACCTTCCAGGCCTGCCTGGTCGTGACGAATGCGTCGGGTTGCGCCGATACGGCCTGTCATTCCGTGCCCGCCGTGATCAACCCGCTGTTGGACGTGCCCAATGCCTTTACGCCCGGACGATTCGGTCAGAACGCGGTGATAAAAGTGGTCGGGTTCGGTATTTCGCATATGGATTGGCGGATATACAACCGTTGGGGGCAACTGGTATTCGAGAGCAACGATCCGTACGCCGGTTGGGACGGCACCTACCGCGGGGTAGTGCAGCCCATGGACGTCTATGGATATACGCTGGAGGTCGACTATTCGGACGGTTCGCATGCATCAAAAAAAGGAGATATTACGTTAATAAGGTAAGCTATGAAAAGGATCCATGTCACGGTCGGGTTGCTGGTCATTGCGTTGGGGGCGCTAGCCCAGAGCGGCGCTTCGAATATCGAGTTTGTGGAGAACAAAGGGCAATGGGATCCGCGCGTTCACTTCAAGGGCGAGCTCCCCAACGGGGCACTGTTCCTGGAGAAGACGGGGTTTACCGTCCTGTTGTACAACGGGGACGACCTGATGGCGATGACGTCGCTGCACCATGGGGTGAAGGCGGGCACGGGCTCCTACAGGGGCGGGTCTTCCGCGACGGCGAACGCGCCCGGGGGCTTGCCGGGCAAGCCGGATATGCTGCGGGGGCATACATACCGGGTCAGCTTTGAGGATGCCGATCCCGGCGTCGAGATCCTGCCGGATAAGGCGCTGCCGGGTTACAACAACTATTTGATCGGGCCGGACACGACCAAATGGGGCAGGAACTGCAAGGTATTCCAGGGGGTCACTTACCGCAACATCTACCCGAATATCGATGTTCGTTATTATACCAACAACGGCCAGCTGAAATACGATATCATCGTACATCCCGGCGGCGACCTTAGCCGGGTGCGCATGCAGTACACCGGCGCGGACAAATTGAGCACGCATAAGGGAAAGCTGCTGATCGGGACATCGGTCGGAACGGTCACCCAGCTGGCGCCCGTGTCGTATCTCTCCAACGAAGCCGGACGGACGGATATCCGTTGCCGCCCGTCGATCCATAACGGCAATGTAGTGAGCTTCGACGTACCGGACCATGACCCGAATGCCACGCTCGTCATCGACCCCGTCATCATCTTCTGCAGCTTTACAGGCAGCAAGGTGAGCAATTGGGGTTTTACCGCGACGCCGGGTCCGGACGGCAGCTTTTTTGCAGGCGGGATCGTTTTCGGGAGCGCGTTCCCCTACACGACGGGCGCGATCCAGCCCACCTATGGCGGCGGCCAGTTCGACGTGGGTATCATCAAATTGAATTCGAGTGGAAGTTCCAAGGTATTCGCGACGTACCTGGGCGGCACCGACTCGGAGACGCCGCATAGCCTGATCTGTGATGGCAGCGGTGAGCTCGTCGTGCTGGGCCGGACCTACTCGGGGCCGACGTTTACGCGCAGCGTCCTGATCGGGCCGGGCGGGAATGCGGATATGTTCGTGATCAAAATGAATGCAGCCGGCAATGGGCTGATCGGCGGCGT
>DASZYU010000278.1:0-10705 GCA_035545215.1 Puia sp. | reverse complement strand
CCAGCCGCCGGTATTTCATTTGCTGTTTTCCTTCGCTGTCGAGGATGGTCCCCTTGATATGCGAGCCGCCTACGTCGATCGTGAGAATGTGTTCACTTACAGCCATATTCATTGCACTTTGTCCAGACCGGAAGATAGGTATTCCTCCGCTTTTAAAAGATTAAAACTGCTGAAGCAATTGACGGACCGTCCCGCGCCCCGGGGCCCGTGCACAATTTTAAGCTGCCCGATGCGCGAATATTTACTAAATTGGCGTACAGACGATGTCCGTCCTATGCAAACAGCAGGATTTTGTGTCCGCACAAGCCGCCGCTATGTCCAAAAGGGTCCTATACTATTGCGCGAAGGTCTGGCTGGCGAGCCTGGTACTCGGCCCGGTCCTCTATTTTGCCTGGTCATGGTCCGACCTGGAAGGACTGTTTAATTTTTATGGGTTTACCATCGCCGCCATCCTCTCCGGTTTCATCCTCTCGCTGCCCAGCGCGCTGTTCTTCTGGGCGGGAGCGGTCTGTCTGCATAGCAGCCAGCTGTCGGTGTCCGCGCAGCGCCTGCTGCTGACCGGGTGGACGGCGCTGCTGACCTTTGTGCCTTTCTGGTTGCTGTACAGTTGGGCCGGGCACAATCCGGGCAGTTCGCTGGAGCAGTGGTTGCAATTGCCGCTCTGTTGCTGGCTCATCCTCGTCGCCGGTATCTATTTTTTCCGCTACCCATCCGGCTCGTCGGCGCGGGTGCGCTAGCGCTCTGTGTTCATGTCGACCGAATTGCCGGCGGGTCGTAAAACCACGAAAAAAATGACCCCTTTTGCGGGTGTTTCTCCTCGTAAAACCCCTTATGCGGATCGGTAACCGGCGACTATCTTTGGATCTTCGTCAGCGTCTTTCGAAAATGAAAAACCCGAATAACCGTACCCAAGCAAAGGCCTGACTATCCGTTCGTTATTCCAATATGCCATGCTAGACCATTCATAATCCATTACCTGGGGCCGGCATTGTTTTACCCAAAAACTAAAACGATGTTAAAGGCACAAGTACCCTTTTATGTTTGCAGCATTGCCTTTGCCGTAAGTGTACCCTCGGCTGCCAATCCCGGCCCGCCCGCGGGGGAGAGCACGGTTTTGCTCGCTGCTGCCCGCAAGCACAGGACCACTTCTTCCAAAAAGCCGACTTTCTCGCTGCCTCTGCCTCCGCAGCAGAGCATGAAATTCGTGTCCAGCTATATCCGCCACAACGACGATCGATTAATCATCGTTAAACATCGGAGCGAAGGGCCGTTCGCCATCATCGACTCGGTACTGGACCATTATCATCTGCCGCTGCAGCTGAAATACCTCGCTGTCATCGAGTCCGAGTTGAAGGCTTCGGCAAGAAGCCGCGTCGGCGCTCGGGGTCCCTGGCAACTGATGCCTTCGACCGCGCACGTGCTTGGACTGAAGGTCAACCGGAAGTCGGATGAACGTACCAATTATTATAAGAGCACACAGGCGGCGGCCGAGTACCTGCGCGATCTGCATCGCGAGTTCGGGGACTGGCTGCTGGTCCTGGCCGCTTACAACGGCGGTCCGCGCCCGGTCTATCGCGCCATCCGGCGGGCCCACAGCAGGAATTTCTGGACCCTGCAACGGTATCTGCCGGCCGAGTCGAGACGCCATGTGAAAAAATTCATTGCTACGGCCTGGTATTTCGAGAGCTTCCCGAATACGGCGCCGGCGTCGCCGGTCTCGGGCATTCCGACCGCTCAGACGCAAGCCGCCGTCCAGTCCGCATCGCCAGCCGGCACGGCAGGCCCGGCATCGATCGCCGGCGCAAGGTCCGCCGGCCGTGCGGAATCGGATAATGAAAAATTCAGGCGGCTAATGCAGGAATCGGCGATATCGCTGAAGTCTTCCAATGAGCTATTGTCCGGGAACTGAGTTCACGGGATAGATGCGCGCCACCCATCCGCCGCCTCCATACAGCTGTACGGGCAGTTTATCGCCCGGGTGGACGGAGATCACCCGGCGTGTATAATCCGTGGCGTCGCGGTCCGCATTGATCCCGTCCTGGAAGATCTCGGCTTCGTAATTCCCGGCGGGCAGGAAAGAACAATCGATGGTCAGTGAACGCGGGGTCCAGTCGGTCATAGCCCCGACGAACCAGGTATTCCCCTTGCGGCGGGCTATCGCCACATATTCGCCCACCTTTCCGTCCAGCGGCACCGTCTCGTCGAAGGTCGTCGGCACTTTCGTGATGAAATCGGTGCATTCCTGTTCCCGCCTGTACGTCGTCGGGTTGTCCGACAACATCTGCAATGGCGCCTCGAATACGATGTATTCCGCCAGCTGTTGACAACGAGTCCCCTTGCTCATGGGGTTCTGATCGATGGGCCGGTAAGCCGATTGCGTGGCATTGCGCATCGCGCCGGGCGTATAGTCCATCGGACCCGCCATCATACGGACATAGGGGATCGTTACCACGTACCTCGGCTGGTCTTCGTCGGCCCATTTGAAGTTCTCGAGGCCCTTTACCCCTTCGTACCCGATGACGTTCGGCCAGGTACGTTGCAAACCCGTGGGTTTGGAGGTGCCGTGATAGTCGACCATCAGCCGGTTGGCGGCGGCCGCGCGTGCAATGGCATACATCGAAGCGATCGCCACCTGGTCGTCGCGGTCGATAAAATCGATCTTGAAACCCCTGACGCCCATCTTCGAATAATGCGGGAAGACGCTGTCCATCTGGTGATCCACGGCGTACCACGTAGCCCAGAGGATCACCCCTACCCCTTTCTGTTTGCCATAATCGATGATGGCCGGCAGATCGATACGCGGTGACACCTTCGACAGGTCGAGGTCGTTCGACCAGCCTTCGTCCATGATAATATAAGGGACATGGTTGGCGGCGGCAAAATCGATATAGTATTTGTAGGTGGGTGTGTTGATCCCCGCCCGGAAATCCACGTGCGATACGTTCCAGTTGTTCCACCAGTCCCAGGCTACCTGGCCGGGTTTGATCCAGCCGACGTCGGTCAGTCGGGACGGTTCGGCCAGCTTTTGAACGATATCCTGGTTGAGCAAGTCCTTGTCCCGGCGGCTCACGACGACCACGCGCCAGGGAAAGCTGCGGGGCCCTGTCGTCCGCGCGATGTAGTCGGCGCGCGTACCGGGTATGTAATTGATGCCATGCAAGGCCGCATCCAGCGGATAGGGTGCATAGACCCCCCTGAACCCTTTCGCCGTCTCGTTCAGACCGAGATACATGCCGGGATAATCCTGCAGATCGGCCTCCAGTACGACGGCCTTCCTGTCTTCACCGAGGTCGACCAGCAAGGGGAGAAAAGCCAGCGAGTCCTTTGGCAGCCGGGAGATATTGATCTCGTGATACAGCGCTTCGAAGGAGGAATTGAAATTCCTGCCCGCGCGGTAATCCCACTGGATGGGGATAAACGCCCTGTCGTCCGCTGCGAAATTGAAGTTGGCGGTTTCGTCCAGGACGGTCAGTTCGCCTTTTTTGGCGATGACCCAACGATAGGCGACGGCGTCGTTATAAACGCGGAAGACGAGACTATAGCCTCCTTTCGCATTCAGTGTCAGCTGCCGGTAATGGTCGGGGATCTCCGATTTCATGTAGTTCAGGGGCGTGAACCGCGTGCTGACCGTTTGGGTGGGGGCGGACAGGACCTTCATATTGTCGCCCAGTAGCTCGTCTCCGGATAAGCGGAGCGAAATTTCGGATGCAACGATCACCGGCCGGCCGTCGAGGTCGGCGGACCATAGGGTATGCGGGCCCACGGAGACGTGTACGACCAGGGTCCCGTCGGGCGATTGGATGACATAATCTTTAGCATTGACAATCAGGGCACTGAGGAAACAGACGAGGAACAAGGCAGGCTTTCTCATGTCCGAATATAGTAATTTCCCTAGTAAAACTACTTATGAGATACCGCCCGCGGGTATTATCTTTACCCGTCACGTTATGCCACCGTGAATGAAAAACCCATTCACCGTACCCACGGCCGGCATGCTTTCCCCACTACTCTATGTTTAACCCTCTCACGCAGTAATCATCCATTCCTGGGACCGGCATTGTTTTACTCTAAAATGAAAACGATGTTGAAGGTACCCGTGTATCTCACCCTGGTTATCGGCCTGCCGACTGTGGCCGGATCGGGTCAACCCGCCCCGCAGAAGGCGAACGCAGCGCCTCCTGCCACCACCCGCGCCTTGCTGAAAGGCTCGCATGTTTCTCTCAGACACGCCCGTATGTCGCTGAAAGGCGCCCGGGTCCTGGCTCAAGACGCCCCTGTGTCGCTGACGACGGTAACATTCGTCAGCAGATTTGCCCCGCCCCGGAAACATTCGCTGAAATTCGTGGATGCCTATATCCGGAACAACAACGAGGACCTCGCGGAGATCCGGCAACGCAGCGGCAGACCGTTCAGCATCATCGATTCGGTGTTCACGTATTATGGCCTGCCTACCGAGCTGAAATACCTGGCCGTCATCGAGTCCGAGCTGAAGACCTCGGCCGTCAGCCGGGTCGGGGCCCGGGGGCCCTGGCAATTGATGGCCGGCACGGCCCGGGACCTCGGTCTGAAGGTGAAAGGCCGGTATGACGAGCGGACCAGCTTTACCAAAAGCACGCGTGCCGCCGCGCTTTATCTCCGCGATCTGCACAACGAGTTCAAAGACTGGCTGCTCGTACTGGCCGCCTACAATGCGGGACCTTTGCCGGTCCACCGGGCCATCCACCGCAGCGGCAGCCGGAATTTCTGGGCGCTGGAACGCTATCTGCCCAAAGAATCGCAGATGCACGTGAAACGCTTCATTGCTACCGCGGTGTATTTCCGGCAGATGGAGGATATGAGCGCCGCGAGCCGGTCGATGGCCGCGTTGTAAAGGGTATGGCCGCCGCGCGCCGGCACGGCCGGCGCGCGTCTGTTCCTTCTTTTCGGCCCGTTCACACGCCTTTTCTCAAGGTAATGACCGTTATCTCCGGCCAGATACCCAGACGGCCCGAAAACGCCAGGAAGCCGAAACCGCGGTTGACATACAGGTAACGGTCACGCTCATTCGCAAGACCCGCCCAGTCGAGGTAGCGGTACTGCACCGGGCTCCAGCGCAAATGATCGGACTCCACACCGAACTGCGCGCCGTGCGTGTGACCCGATAGCGTAAGGTGGATGGTCGTAGGATGGAAACGTATCTTCTCTTCCCAATGGGTGGGGTCGTGCGAAAGACATATTTTGAAAATGTCGTTGTCGAGCCCTTCGAGCGCCTTGTCGATATCACCGAGCTGTATGAAACCGCGTCCCCAGTTTTGCACGCCGACCAGCGCGATCCGCTGACCATCTTTTTCCAGCAACACGTGTTCGTCCATCAGCAGCCGGTAGCCGAGGTCGCTGTGATGCGCTTTGATGGCCTCGAAATTGCGCGCCTTTTCGTCCAGGCTGTCCCATTGGATATATTCACCATAGTCGTGATTTCCGAGGATCGAGTATTGGCCGAAAGGCGCCTTCAGCGCGCCGAAACGTTCGATGTACGGTTCGATCTCCCAGGCGACATTGTTGACCAGGTCGCCCGTAAACACAAAGAGATCGCTGTTCTGCGCGCGCGCCATATCGATACCTCGCTGCACTGCACGCATGTTGTCCAGGCTGCCGGAATGGATATCGGAGATCTGTGTGATCGTAAACCCGTCGAAAGCTGCGGGAAGGTCTCTGAAGTGAAGGTCCACCTTGTGTAGCCTGAAATCATATTTGCCCTTCAGCATCGCGTAGGCGAATGACGAGAAGGGGACCGCCGCCGCCAGCACGCCCAGTTCGCTGATGAATTTGCGTCGCGAGGGGATCAGCGGTCCTCCTGCCGTTGTGGCAGCAGGCCGGAGAAGACGGTTGGCCAGGCCGTAGATCAGCCGGCCGAGATCGCCCAGTAACAAAACGATCGCAAAGAACAGCTTGGTCAGGAATAGTGCGAGGAACAGGCTCAGCACCCATTCACGGAAAGGCAGCATGCCGCTCGGATGCCGGAAATTGTCAAACCCGGAAACGAGTACGACGGTAATTCCCACGACCACCACCAGCCAGCCCCAGTTGACGATGTGCCGCCAGCGAACCGAGGGCCAGTCGGCCGTGAGCGTCCTGATGCCGAGAAAAGTGTACCAGTCGAGCAGGAGGTCGACCGCGAGGATGATCAGAAAAACTTTTAAAAAAATGCTTCCGTGCATAATTTCATAAATTTAGGGCACAATGTTGAAAATCGCTACCTATAACGTGAATGGCGTCAACGGACGTCTCCCGGTGTTGTTGCAATGGCTTCGTCAAACATCGCCCGACGTCGTTTGTTTGCAGGAATTGAAAGCGCCGCAGGAAAATTTCCCCGAACAGGCGATCCGCGACGCGGGTTACCACGCCTTGTGGCACGGACAAAAAAGCTGGAACGGCGTCGCGATCCTCTCACGCGACAGTATACCCGAAGAAGTTTGCCGAGCGCTGCCCGGCGATCCCGAAGACATCCACAGCCGGTATCTCGAGGCGGTCGTAGGAGGGCTGGTCGTCGGCTGTCTCTATCTTCCGAACGGCAATCCCGCGCCCGGACCTAAGTTCGACTATAAGCTCCGGTGGTTCGACCGGTTGACGTCTCGCGCGGCGGAGCTGCTGAATTCGGGCAAACAGGTGATCCTGACCGGAGATTACAACGTAATGCCCACCGAGATCGATGTCTACAAACCCGAGAAATGGGTAGACGATGCGCTGTTCCGTCCCGAGACGCGCGCCGCGTTCAGGAAACTGGTGGACCAGGGCTGGACGGACGCCATCCGCAAATTATACCCCGGAGAAAGGATCTATACGTTCTGGGATTATTTCCGCAATGCCTTTAGTCGCAATGCCGGGCTGCGCATCGATCACTTCCTGCTGAGCCCTGCGGTCGTTCCCCGGCTCGTCGGCGCGGGGGTCGACAGAGATGTGCGCGGTTGGGAGAAATCGAGCGACCATGCGCCCGTGTGGATCCAGCTGAAATAGCTGGCCGCAAGCCACCGCGACATCGCAGCCTGCCTGCCAGGCGCGCCGGTGCCGGTATCCGCGCGCCTGCGTTCCCGTACTTTCCGCAAATCCTGTAGAAAAAATGCACGTAAAAAACTGCTGTTTATCACGTGTTTAGCCGCTTGCAAAATCGGTGGGTTTATCCTAAATTGGACGACTAAATCTCCTACCATGAGCCTATTCACGCGTATGTCCAACGGTTGGCAGCTGACGCTTGACAGCTGCGCCGTCTTGAAAGAAAACCGCCAGTTGATCCTTTTTCCTGTTCTTTCCGGCATCTCGATGTTGCTGATCATCTCCTCTTTCGTGGCGATCCTGCTCTCCGGCGCCGGCTGGGATTGGGATGCGCTCAGGGACCAGGACACGACGAGGGCCGCCAATTATGCCTTCGTCTTCTGTTACTACCTCGTCAACTATTTCGTCATTGTCTTTTTCAATACTGCGCTGGTGCACTGCACGCATTTGTACTTCAACGGTGAAAAACCCACGGTGGGCCAGGGGCTTCGTTTTGCGCTTACCCGCGTCGGCACCATCCTGGCCTGGGCGGTCTTTGCCGCGACCGTAGGCACGATCCTTCGCGCGATACAGGACAAGCTCGGCAACATCGGTAAATTCATTACAGGGCTCATCGGTATCGTCTGGTCGATTGCCACTTTTTTCGTCGTGCCCGTCCTGGCGTATGAAGACCTGGGACCGCTGGCCGCCTTCAGGCGTTCCGCTTCGCTGATGAAACAAAAGTGGGGAGAAAGCCTGGCGTCGAGCTTCAGCTTTGCTATCCTGCAGTTCCTGGCGATACTCGCGCTGGCCATCCCTTCGGTCGCACTCGGCGCCTTCATCCACCCGCTGGCGGGGGTCGCGCTCTTTGCGATCGGTATTTTCGCGATCATTGTGCTGTTCAGCGCCGTAAAGATGATCTTCGTCAGCGCGGTGTACCACAACATCAATGGCGACCCGGTGCGTCATTTCAAACAACAGTTCGCCGACAATCTTTTCGTTGAAAAATAAGTTCGCGCCAAACGGCTTTCGATGCGGCCGCCCGGAGGGCGGCCGTTTCTTTTCATCGCGCGATCAATGTCACGAAACTTCGCGCCTCCGCGCTGAACCTCGCCTGCCCGCCTTTTACCGCGACCGTTCTGCCTTCCTCCGCGGACTTCGTTTGGTTCGTCGTAAACATGCGAAGCCCCGTGACGCCTTTCGGCAACCCGTCCACGACGACCTCCCTCGCCGCCGCATCGTTCACCAGGTGCAGGACGTACTCCCGGCGGGCGTTATCTCCCAACGCCGCGACGGATATACCGGGCCGGTCGCAGCCGGCCGGTATGGCAAACAATCCTGCGGGCGTCAACGAGAGCTGTTTGAGATTCCAAAATCGTTGTGTCGGTCGGAGCGCGCCGGTATCTCCAAAGAGGCCCGCCCCTGCGAGCAACGAATAATCCGAGGTCAGCTGCCATTGCAGGATGCTCAGCGGCTGGCAGATCGCCAGCAGCCGCACATACAAACCGATCTCCTTGAGCGCATAAGACGGTTCGCGCAGGATCGCGGGGTAGTGCCACGCCGCCGCATCGATGCTGCCTTCGGCTACCAGTAAGGGAAGCCGGAGTCTTGTCGCGGCATCGGCCCAATGCTGCAGGGTCGTGGTGTCCCAGCCGCGCCAGGAGTGAAAGGATACCGCACCCATCCACCGGCGCGCGGCAGTGTCATCCATCGCCGCACCGATGAAGGACCAGGTCGTCGCATCCGAGTTATCTCCGAGCAACACGCGCGTACCCAGCCCCTGTGCGGCAAAATAAGCGCCCATTCCTTTGATCAGCGCGTCGTGTTCCTGCGCCGTCTGGCGGACATTGATGCCCAGGTCGGATTCGTTGAACGAGAAATACTTCGGCTCGACGCCATACCGCTCCTTCAAAAAGACAATATAATCTGTGATCGACCGGTAGATGGCCGTATCCCTGTCATGATTCAGCCGGTTGCCCCAGACATGGTCCGGTCCCGGTTGCTGAATGCTCACCGGTCCGACGACCGCCCACTCGGGCGGAAACCAGGCCGACAGGATAAAAGGGATCTTTTTTTCGCCAAGCGTATGCGCCATCTCCATCGCGCGGACGACTGCCGGAGAAAGATGTCCGGACCTCGCGTCCGCCAGCGGATCGACGTCGCCAAAAGGCTGCCACCAACGCCACGGCAGTTCTACCCGACCCCACGCCACGCGCAGGTGTTGAAGACAGTAATCGATCACTTGCGGATCGAGCCGCGTATTCTGGATCCGGAAATTGCCGCCAATGCCGGCGAATGCCCTTCCGGGCGAGTCCGTGTGGAGTGTAACGTGCACGGGTCTGCGGTCGATGTCTCCGCTGACGGAGATGGTAAAAGAGCGCTGCATGGTCTCGCCGTTGCGCCACCCGCCTTTTTTTATCGGGATATCGACCCGTGGGTAAGGCTGCCGTTCCGCATCCTGCAACCCGGGCGCCCCGTCCGCTTGCAGCATCCGTATCTCCAGACGCTGACCCCGCGGGCCCTCGAGCAGCAAGCTGTTCGGATCGGCCGGTGCAACGCGGGCCGCTGCGAAGCCGGGTGGCAGCCCGACAGTAAAAAAGACGCCCTTCGTCTTCATATCCGCATGTGCCGTACAGGCTACCGTGACACGGGCCATGCCGCGCCCGGCGTCCTGCACCTGCTCGGTGATGTAAAGGCTGTCGAGATTGGTACGGACCACCCGGTCGGCGCCTTCGATCGCATAATGCGGATCCTGGCGTTCTTTCGCCGTCGCGAGCACGATGCCTCCGTCAAAGACGACCCGCACAGATGATCCAAACGCCATCAGTTGACCGTCGACCCGAATACCATCCAGGTTACCCCAGGGCTCCAGTTCGGGCTGAGCGACCGCAAACGAAAACGGGAGCACCGCGAAAAGACAGGACAGGAGGAAGAGGCAGCGATGGAATTGCATACCCCGAAGATAGGGCATTACTCGTCTGCTTCCTCCTTCAATCGCCAGTCCAGGTAAGCTTTGAATAACGAAGATAACCGGGTCTTGTCAAACTCCCCCTCCCAGTAAATGCCCGTGCGGTCCTTTGGAGGACTCACCGTCGTACTCGCCGGCGGATACCCTCCGGCAACGCCGAGGAACGAGTGCGTTCCGTCTTCACCGGTAAAACTTACTTTATAAAGATACCAGGTATAGCCGACCCCTTTGAAGGACGCGATCTTCTTCGATACGAATTCCACTTGTTCCTTTCCTGCCGGACCATCGTCGTCATCCGCTGCCGCGTGGTAGACATCGGACTCGGCTAAAGAAGCTTGCGTCGAGTATTCGGATGGGAAGACCGATGTCTTTTTCTTCTCCTTCAGGCGGTCATAAAACGGCCTCCGGTACGCAGGGTCCGAGGCCAGGCGGTGGAGGACTGCCGGTGGCAGGGTCTGTCCTGCGGCTGCGAGTTGCACCGCCGCTTCCATCAGCAAATCGTCGTTCTTTACGGCCAGGTAACGGCGCAGCGTGGCATTGGCGGATGGCGTATGCCAGCGACCGATCAGTTGCAACAGGGAGGCCAGATGCAAGTCATTGTAGTTTTCACTGTTCTTCAACCCGGACGCTATCGAGTTGGCCGCATCGATGAATGCGGGCGCCCACGCCGCTACGACCTCTTCGCGGATAAGACCGCTGTCCAGCAGCGCCAGCGCAATCTCAGCGACC
>DASZYU010000277.1:0-5361 GCA_035545215.1 Puia sp. | reverse complement strand
CCCTTCTCCTGCTGGATCATCGGGGCGACGGTGAACTCCGTGATGTGCAGGCCCGCTTCCGCCGCGGCCTTCATCAGGCTGTATTCCACCTCTTCGCCGATGACGTGTTCGCCGAAAGCCGAGATGAAATGTTTGGTACGTCCCGTCACGACCAGCCGGTAGGGGTCCACGGAAACGAAACGGACCATGTCGCCGATGCTGTAGCCCCACAGGCCCGCGTTCGTGCTCACGACGAGCGCGTAGTTTTCGCCCGTACTCACGTCTTTCAGCGAGACACGCGCCGGGTTCTCCTTGCCGAGCTCGGACGAAGGGATGAATTCAAAAAAGATGCCGCTGTTGGTGTTCAGCAGGAGACCCTCTTGTTCCCGCGAATCCTGGAAGGCAAAGAATCCTTCGGAGGCCGGGAACGTCTCGATCGTATCCACCTTCCTGCCGATGCTGTCGAACAGCCGGTGTTTATACGGCTCGAAATTGACGCCGCCGTGTACCAGCACCGAGAAATGCGGGAATATCTCGCCGACCGGTTGGCCCTTCAGTTCCGTCAGCCGGTCGAAATACATCTGCACCCACGGCGGGATGCCGCTGATCAGCGTCATGTCCTGTTTGATGGTCTCCTCTACGATCTTATCCAGCTTGGTCTCCCAGTCCTCGATGCAGTTGGTCTCATACGAGGGCAATTGGTTGGTCCGCAGGTAGCCGGGAACGTGATGATTGACGATGCCGCTGAGCCGCCCGGTCGGGATACCGCCCACCCTCTCCAACTCGGGCGAGCCCGACAGAAAGATCATCTTTCCGTCCGAAAAGGCGGTGTTGCCCGTAGAAGCCATGTAACAGAGCAGCGCATTCCTGGCCGTGTTGATATGGTTGGAAATGGACTCTTTGGTAATAGGAATGTATTTGATGCCGCTGGTCGTGCCGGACGTCTTGGCAAAATAGATGGGGAGACCTTTCCATAGCACATTGTGCCTGCCTTCTTTGATCAGGGAGATATAGGACGCGAACTGTTCGTAATCCCTGACGGGCACGGCCTGCCGGAATTCCTCGTATGTCTTTACTTCCCCGAGCCGGTGCTCCTGACCGAAGGCTGTTTTGCCGCCCACCTGCAACAGCTGTTTCAATATCGCCTCCTGATCCGCCAGCGCCGTCGTCATCCCCTTCTGAATGCCTTTGTACACATAGGATGCAAAAGGTCTTGCAAGGAATGATTTGATCTTCATATTCATGCGGGCAAACCTACATTAAATTGAACAATAGACAATAAAATGTCGATGGTCCGAGGACCGCAGCCGACCGGCCCGGACCCGGGCATGCCCGTGTACAGCCGGCGCCTTGAAAAACGGGTTCGGGCGCTCCGTTCCGGCGGCTCCGCGGGGAGGTCATACAGGTCGACGGGTCCACAAAAAAGGGCCCGAAAAGCCCGATGCCGCCCGGGGATCCAGAAATTGGGGGTATTTTTGCCTTTTGGAAGGGTTTTTGGGCGCTCAACCTTCTTTTTTTCCACCATTTCCCTTACCTTTGCAGCCCTAATAACGCAATTATGTTAGCAGTCGTGAAAATAGCCGGTCAGCAATTCAAAGTCCAGAAGGACCAGACTTTGTATGTTCCCCGCATCTCGGGAAACGCCGGCGACAAGGTCGAATTCGGTGAAGTACTTCTTTCGCATGGCGACAACCTCGCCGTCGGCAAAGATGTGAAGGCCGTGATCAAAGCCGAGATCCTCGATCAGGTGAAAGGCGACAAAGTGATCGCCTTCAAAATGAAAAGAAGGAAAGGCTTTCGCAAGAAACACGGTCATCGCACGCACTACACGAAGATCCGCATCAACGAAATCGCATAACCAACCGGCCGCCTCGCGCGGCTTTGGCATAACTACTTAAAATAACCCAGATATGGCTCACAAAAAAGGTGAAGGCAGTGTAAAGAACGGACGCGACTCGCAAAGCAAGCGTTTGGGAGTTAAGATCTACGGAGGTCAGCCTGCCGTCGCTGGTAATATCATCGTTCGTCAGCGCGGAACGCAGTACCACGCAGGCAAGAATGTAGGCACCGGCAAGGACTTTACTTTGTTCGCGCTGTCCGATGGTGTCGTGGAATTCAGGAAAGGAAAAGGCGATAAAACGTTCGTTATCGTCAACGCAGTCGAAGCAGGTGCTTAGAAAATTTTTTGGATTTTTCAAAAAAATTTTTGGAACTTCCAAAGAAGTTTCTATTTTTATGGGTGTAAATTGTTTTACTAACCAATTTAAATTCTAAAAAAATGGCAACTGCAAAGAAAGCCGCTAAGAAAAAAGCCGCTCCCAAAAAGAAAGCTGCTCCTAAGAAGAAAGCCGCTAAGAAGGCTGCTAAGAAGAAATAGTATTTCTTTTTTAAGCAGAACATACTCGAAGTCCCGAAGCAATTCGGGACTTTTCTTTTTTATTGGCCTTCGGCCGGCGGACAGCCGGTCGGCCCCCGGGCAATTCCGGGACTTTTCTTTTTAATTGTCTCGCCGAACCCGCTCCCCGTGCGGGTTTTCGTATCTTAGCCGCATGTCCATTTCCAACGATTATATCGCTTCGCAATTCGATCTGCTCGCCAAACTCATGGATATCCACGGCGAGAATTCCTTTAAAACGAAATCCTATTCGGTCGCCGCCTTCACGCTCGAAAAACTGCCCGCGCCGCTGGACGGCCTCCCGCTGGAAAAGATCACCGCCATCAAGGGCATCGGCGACGCCATCGGCAAGAAAATACAGGAGATCCAACAGACCGGCGAACTCCGGGTGCTGAAGGAATACATCCAAAAGACCCCTCCCGGCGTCATCGAGATGCTGGAGATAAAGGGGCTTGGGCCCAAAAAGATCGCCACCATCTGGAAAGAAATGGAGGTCGAGTCCGTCGGCGAGCTGCTGTATGCCTGCCAGGAGAACCGTCTCCTCCTTTATAAAGGTTTCGGCGAGAAAACGCAGCAGAATGTCCGGGACAACATCGAGTTCCGGCTCCGCAACGCGGGCAGCCATCTCTATGCCGAGATCGAGGCCTACGCGCTGGCGCTGGATGCGCAACTGAGATCCGCCTTCCCCAACGAAAAGCTGGCCCTGACCGGCGACTTTCGCCGCCAACTCGAGATCATCAGCCGACTCCAGTGGGTGACGACCGCCAACCCGGATGCGGTCCGGGCCGCTATCGAGCCGCAGGAAGGTGTGACGGTCGATATCATTCCCAGCGCGCCCGAAGATTTCACGCGCGTCCTGTTCGAGACCAGCTGCAGCGGCGAATTCCTCGAGGCCTTCCGCGAACGGACCAACATCGCGCAGTATCCCGCATCCGAGGAAGAGCTGTTCGCACAAGCAGGGCTGCCCTATCTCCCGCCCTATCGCCGCGAACAACGCATCGCGCTCGATCAGCCCCCGGCCCAACCGATCCAGCCCAGCGATATCCGCGCCGTGATCCACAGCCACAGCAAGTGGAGCGACGGTTCCAACTCGCTCGAAGAGATGGCCGAAGCCTGCATGCGCAAGGGCTACGAATACCTCGTGATCAGCGACCACAGCAAAAGCGCCTTTTATGCCAACGGTCTGAAAGAAGACAGGATCCGCGAGCAGCATGCCCAGATCGACGAGTTGAACGCCAAACTGGCGCCCTTCACGATCTTTAAAAGCATCGAATGCGACATCCTCAGCGACGGGGCGCTCGATTATAGCGACGACATCCTCTCGACCTTCGATCTGGTCATCGCCAGCGTACACTCCAATCTCAAGATGACGGAGGAAAAAGCCATGAGCCGGCTGTTGCGCGCGATCGAAAACCCCTATACGGCGATCCTGGGTCACCTAACCGGCAGGCTCCTCCTGAGCCGGCCCGGCTACCCCGTCGATCACAAACGGATCATCGACGCGTGCGTGCAAAATGGCGTGGTGATCGAGCTGAATGCGCATCCGCGGCGGCTGGACATGGATTGGAGATGGGTGGGTTATGCACTCGAGAAAGGGGCGATGATCTCGATCGACCCCGACGCGCACTCCACAGAAGGTTATGCCGTCATTCGTTACGGCGTGCTCGCGGCGCAAAAGGCAGGTCTCACCGCGGAACGCAATCTCAGCAGCATGGGATTGGCCGCCTTTCGCGGATGGCTGGCCGAACGGCGCAAAAAGAAGGGAATCTAAGACGCGGGCGGCCGCGGCCTCCGCACGCCAGCCTCGGGACGATCGCAGCCGCAGCCTCCGGTTTAGCTCGCCACGGCCGTCGCCCGCAATAACGGCAGCTCGACATAAAATGTCGTCCCCTCGCCTTCCACCGTCTCAAACCAAATGGAACCTTTCGCCTGCTCGATGATCGTCTTGCTCATCGCGAGCCCCAGGCCCGTCCCCGACGATTTGGTCGTAAAATTCGGAATGAAGATCTTGGATTGCATCTCGGCGGGGATGCCTTCCCCGTTGTCGGACACTTTGACGACGATCGTCTCGTCCTTCACTTCCTCGCTGACGCTGATCACGCGGCGGGGGTTGTTGACGCAGGCCTCGAGCGCGTTCTGGAGCAGATTGGTGAAAAGGCGGTTCAGCTGTGTTTTATCGGCATAGACCATGATCCGCTGGTGCACGGGGACCCATTTGAACAACAGGTTCTCCGTGGTCTCGTACAGCGAAACCAGCGAATAAAGCATTTCGTGCAGATCGAAGACCTCTTTTTTGGGGTTCCCGATGTTGGCAAACTGCGAAAAATCGGATGCGATCTTCGACAGGTGGTCGATCTGCTCGACGAGCGTCCTCGCGACGCTGGCCGCCATCTCCTTCACGTTCGGGGAATTGTTGTCGAGCGCCTTCTGAAGGTACTGGATGCTCAGTTTCATGGGGGTCAGCGGATTCTTGATCTCGTGCGCCACCTGCCGGGCCATTTCGCGCCAGGCGCCTTCGCGTTCGCTTTTGGCGAGCGCCACGGCGCTTTCCTCCAGCTTTTTCACCATCTTATTGTATTCGCGCACGAGGACGCCGATCTCGTCGTTCCGCCGCCATTCGATGACCTCGTTGGTCTTGCCCAGGTTGATCTCCTGCATCTTCCGCGAGATCAGCGTGAAGGAGATGGTGATCCGGTTCGTCAGGAACAGCGCGATCGTGCCCGCTATCAGGAAAATGAACGCGTTCAGGTTGATGATGGTGACGAGGAAATTCGAGATCTCTTCCTTCAGTTCGTCCTGCGTGGTGAAGGAGGGTATGTTCAGGTACGCGTAGGCGTTCCCCTGGTTGTCGCGCAAGGGCCGGTAAACGCTGGTATACGGCACGCCCCCGATCTGCTCGCTGTTGGTGAACTGGATCCTGTTCAGGTCGTGCAGGTTGTAATAGGCCAGCGGATGCATCTTCCGGCTCAGGATGCCCTTGTTGTATA
>DASZYU010000276.1:0-8964 GCA_035545215.1 Puia sp. | reverse complement strand
GGAAATGCTGAACTACCATCATATCGGGCTGGGTACGCGGCTGGAGGTACGAAAAAGATTTCCTTTCGATGAGTCGCTCGAGGTAAAGGTCAGGAACCGCCCGCCGGTCACGCTGAGCGCCTGGGTAGCCAAAAACGTATTGGTAAACGATGCTGAACCGAGTACATAAAGACGTTAGCCTCAGCGAGGTCCACGGCACGATCGATACCACGCGAAAGGGTTCCTGGTGGCGCCAGCTGTTCGTATTTTTCGGCCCCGCTTACCTGGTCAGCGTCGGCTATATGGACCCCGGAAACTGGGCTACCGACCTGGCAGGGGGCAGCCGTTTCGGGTATTCGCTGTTATGGGTGCTGCTGATGAGCAACGCCATGGCCATCCTCCTGCAAAACCTTTCGGCGCGCCTTGGCATCGTCCGGGGACGCGATCTGGCCCAGGCCAACCGCGAAGTGTACCCGGCCTACATCAATATTCCCCTCTATATACTGGCCGAAATTGCGATCGCCGCGTGCGATCTGGCCGAGGTCCTGGGCATGGCCATCGGCATTCAACTGCTGACGGGTCTGCCACTCGTCTACGGCGTCTGCATTACGTCGCTCGACACCGTCTTGCTCCTGTTCCTCCAGCGGCTGGGCATGCGTCGCATGGAGGCCTTCATCATCGGTCTGATCGCCGTTGTGGGCGGCTCCTTCCTGGTCGAGATCCTGCTGGCCAAACCCGCTATCGGCGACGTCGTTACCGGTCTCGTACCCGTCCTGAAAGGAAGACAGGCGCTCTATATCGCCATCGGCATCATCGGGGCCACGGTAATGCCGCACAACCTCTACCTCCACTCCGCGCTGGTGCAAACCCGAAAGATCGGCCCGGCGCCCGAGCAGATCCGCAAGGCTTTAAAGATCAATTTCCTGGACAGCGCCGTGGCGCTCAACCTGGCGTTCCTGGTCAACGCCGCCATCCTCATCCTGGCTGCGACCGTCTTTTACAACAGCGGGAGGACCGACGTGGCTTCCATCAAGGAGGCCTACCGGCTGCTGCCGATGCTCGGGACCCAGCTGGCGCCCAAGCTGTTTGCGATCGCGCTCATTGCCTCCGGTCAAAGCTCGACGCTCACCGGAACGCTTGCCGGACAGATCGTCATGGAAGGCTACCTCCAGTTACGGATCAATCCCTGGGTCCGGCGCTTGCTCACAAGACTGCTGGCGATCATCCCGGCCGTGCTCGTCATCGTGATCGCCGGCGAGGAACAGGCCGACAACCTGCTGGTGCTGAGCCAGGTCATCCTGAGCGTACAGCTCGGTTTCGCGATCATTCCGCTGATCCATTTCGTCAGCGACCGGACCGCCATGGGCGCCTTCACGCTTCGCCCGCTGTTACGCTGGCTATCCTGGGGCTGCGCAGGCCTGCTGGTCTGGCTGAACGGGAGATTGGTCGTCGAAGAAGCGGCGCCTTTCCTGGCCGCCCCCGGCCACTTCCTGCTGAAGGTAACCATCGTCGTCCTGGGTCTCGCAGGCCTCGCCTTGCTTGGCTATGTGAGTCTGCATCCGTTTTTCGTTGCCCGGATGCGCCGGACGGCGCCACAGCTCCACCCGCAGCCCGACAACCTGCTGGACTGGACACCCCCTTCCTTCCGGCGCATAGCCGTAGCCCTCGATTTCAGCGAGCATGACGAACGCCTGCTGGCCTATGCGGCGGGCCAGGGGGGAAAGACGGCCGACTATCTCCTCATTCATATCGTGGAAAGCGTCTCGGCCGCGATGCTGGGCCGGCACAGCGATGACTATGAAACGCGCAAGGATCAGGAACGCCTCGACCGGTACAGCGCGGTCCTCCGCGAAAAAGGCATGCACAGCCACGGCGTACTGGGCTTCCGCAACCGCACCCGCGAAATTGCTCGCATCGTCCGCGAACACCAGGCGGACCTGCTCGTCATCGGCTCGCACGGTCACACCGGTCTGAAAGACCTCATCTTCGGACAAACTGTAAACGCCGTCCGGCACGAATTGAAGATCCCCGTATTGGTCGTGAATTTGTGAGCGCCCCCTATCGCCGTCCCGGCCGCATCAGGTGTTTCAGCCGGCTGAAGGTCTCCGGTTTGATGTTCAGGTACGAGGCGATGTATTTCTGCGGGACCCGCTGCATCATCTGCGGATGCGTCCGCACATACTGTAAAAAACGCTCGCGCGTGCTCTGCAACAACTGGTCGAAATACCGGTTGTCTTTCTTTACGTACAGATCGGAGATCAGCAGCCTTCCCATCCGCTCGGCTTTCGTCAAATGGTCGTACAAGTCCTGGAGACTATCGTACGAAATGGAAAAAAAAGCCGTGGGCTCGATGGTCTCGATCACCGAGCCGGAAGGCGTCCGGTAATGAAAAGACAGTTCCGAATGAATGATGTGCCCTTCGGAGGCCAGCTGCACCGTGATCTCGCGGTTCCTCACCGGCAGGTATTTGCGGACCAACCCCCAGGCGATGACGTTCAAATACCGTTCGATCTCGCCCTTGTCGATGACCTTCACTTTCTTGTCGAACTCCCTGATCTCGATGTACGGCAGCAATTGACCGAACTCCTGTTTACTCAGGGGAACATAGCGGGAAAGATAACGATGCAGTCCCTCGAGCGCGGCCTTGTACGATGCGATGGAATCGCTCATGGCTGATGGGTTTACCTGCCCTGCAAAGGCCTTTTCTTTAAGAGGTGTTTAAGACGGCTGAAAGTCTCCGGTTTCATGTTCAGATAGGAGGCCAGGTATTTCTGCGGCACGCGCTGCATCAGACCCGGGTTCTTTTCCACAAAACGAACGAACCGCTCGCGCGTGTCCAGCCGCATGTATTCATGGTCCCACTCCTCCTTGATCAGCACGAACTGCATGGTCAGCAAACGACCGAGCCGCTCGATCCTGCTGCTCGTCCGGTACAACTCCTCCAGGTCATCCCGCGTCAGCGACAACAAGGTAGTGGGCTCCAGCGTCTCGATAAAATAATTGGAAGGTTCTCCCGAGAGGAACGACGCGGAGGCGCTGATCAGGTCGCGCTCTTTGGCCAGAACCGTGACCACCTCTGCCCTTCCCTTATAAAAATACGTCCGGACCAGCCCCCTGACCACAAAATTCATGTAGCGCTCCACCTCGCCTGGCTGGATCAGCCGCTGATGCTTGTCGAAGTTCCTGACCGTGATCTTCGAAGCCAGCAGCGAGAATTCTTTGTCGGTAAGCGCAACATAGTCGTTCACATATTGCCGCAGCGGTTCCAGCATGTTCAAAATTCGTCATTTTTCCCTAGGTTTGCTATCTTTTTAGCAAAAAACCGCCGGAAGCGGTTGGTCCGAAGGACGAAAAGGAGTTTTTTCCGGGGTACGCCAATTTCGAAAAGCGTCTCCGGCACTTTTAAACTGGAACAATATGGCCCAAAAAATTAAAGTTACCAACCCCGTCGTCGAGCTGGACGGAGATGAAATGACACGCATCATCTGGAAATTTATCAAAGACAAACTGATCCTCCCGTATCTGGATATCGATGTCAAATATTTCGATCTGGGAATCGAGCACCGGGACAGCACCGGCGACCAGGTGACCATCGACGCGGCCAATGCGATCAAACAATATGGCGTCGGCATCAAGTGTGCTACGATCACTCCCGACGAGGCCAGGGTGAAGGAATTCAATCTTCACCAGATGTGGAAAAGCCCCAACGGCACCATCCGCAATATCCTCGACGGCACCGTATTCCGCGAACCCATCGTGATGAAGAACGTACCCCGCCTGGTGACCAACTGGACGGCCCCCATCATCGTGGGAAGACATGCCTTCGGAGACCAATACAGGGCTACCGATACCGTCATCAAGGGCAAAGGCAAGCTCACCATGACCTTCACGCCGGACGACGGGGGCGCGCCGCAGACCTTCGAGGTCTACCATTTCAAAGGCGATGGCGTAGCGCTGTCGATGTACAACACCGACGAGTCCATCAAAGGGTTCGCGCGCAGCTGTTTCAACATGGCGCTCAGCAAGAAATGGCCGCTGTACCTCTCGACCAAAAATACGATCCTCAAGAAATACGACGGCAGGTTCAAAGACATCTTCGAAGAGATCTATCAAAAGGAATTCAAACAACAGTTCCAGGAAGCCGGCATCGTCTACGAACACCGGCTCATCGACGATATGGTCGCCAGTGCATTGAAGTGGAACGGCAATTTCGTCTGGGCGTGCAAGAACTATGATGGAGACGTTCAGAGCGATTCGGTAGCGCAGGGCTTCGGCTCGCTGGGCCTCATGACATCGGTGCTCGTCACCCCCGACGGCAAGGTCATGGAGGCCGAGGCGGCTCACGGAACGGTCACCCGGCATTACCGCGATCATCAGGCAGGCAAACCCACTTCCACCAACCCCATCGCCTCCATTTTCGCCTGGACGCGCGGGCTGGCCTTCCGCGGCAAACTCGACGGCAACCGGAAACTGATCGATTTCGCCAACACACTCGAGGCGGTGTGCATCGAGGTCGTCGAAGGCGGCAAGATGACCAAAGACCTTGCCATCTGTATCCACGGTAACAAGGTCGAGCATGGCAAACACTACCTCTATACGGAAGAGTTCCTCGACGCCATCGACCAGCGGCTGCAAACAAAACTCAAATAATCTTGCCTTCCGGCAATTATCAGCCCTCCGGACCCCGCCGGGGGGCTTTTTTTTGACGAGCGCCTCGCCGCCTCCGACCGTCCTGCCGGAAGCCTTTTAATGCCCGCCCGTTCACTTTTCTTTTAATTAGTGGCCAATCCCCATTTTAATGCGTTTTTAATACCGGGGGTTTAGCTTATATTAGCTGTAATTTTCTACACACCAAAACTAGCTACATCTATGAACAAGCAACCGATCGACTGGGGCTGATATGCCCTGCCGTGCTCGCCGTTCCCGCCTGATCATGGCACTTCCAAAAAAGAATCAGTAACTGTCACCAAAACTAAACTTTCAGTCAATGAGAAAGCTAACGCTACTATGGAGTAGTCTATTTCTGCTATTCCAGTTGCATTCCTTTGCGCAGACCCGGACGATCTCCGGAAGGGTCAACGACGCCAACGGTAAACCGATACCGGGCGCCAGCATCGTCATCAAAAATACCCGCACCGGGACCAGCTCGGGTCCCGATGGGTCATTCACACTCAACGTCCCCGCAACCGGCAAAACGCTGGTCGTCTCGGCGGTCGGCTGGTCCCCGCAGGAGATCGCGATCTCGGACCGCACTTCCTTCGACATCGTCATGAGCGCCAGGGACAACACGCTGTCCGAGGTGGTGGTTACTTCGCTCGGCATCGCGCGCGACAAACGCTCGCTCGGCTACGCCACCCAAAACCTCAAGGCGGACCAGCTCGCCGACAAAGGCCAGGTCAACCTCGTCAATGCGATGGAAGGCAAGGTAGCCGGCGTCAACATTACAGGCGCCAGCGGCGGCGCGGGCGCGTCGGTCAACATCAATATCCGCGGCATCACATCTTTCACCCGCAGCAATCAACCGCTGTTCGTTGTCGACGGGGTCATCATCAGCAACGACGTGGACCGCACCAACGGAGGTCCCATCGGTACCCTGGGCGACCAGCAACCGGCCAACCGGGCGCTGGACCTCGACGTGAACAGCATCGAGTCCATCAACATCCTGAAAGGCCCCGCAGCCGCGGCGTTGTATGGTTCCAGGGCGGCGGCAGGAGCCGTGATCATCACCACCAAGAAAGGCACCGCCAACGGGAGAAGCGAGATCGTCGCGAGCACCTCGTACAGCATGCAGAACATGGAGGGATTGCCCAAGGTGCAAAATCTGTACGGACAGGGCTCTACCGGCATCTACAATCCGGCATCGGGCAATTCCTGGGGGCCGAAGTTCGGGGCAACGCCCAGCGTCGCCAACGGACTCCTGGTGGGCGGACAGCCGGTTCCCTTCAAGGCTTATCCCAATAACATCAACGACTTTTTCCAGACCGGCACGATATCGGACTCCTATCTCAGCATCAGCGGAGGCGATGCCAAACAGAACTTTATCCTCTCCGGCGGTTACACGGCTCAGACGGGCATCCTGCCCAATACATCGGTCGACAGGGTCAATGTCAAATTTGGCGGCAACACCGTCTTCAGGAACACGATCAAAGTCGGCGGCTCGGTCAATTTCTTCAATACGTTGCAGACCGGTATCCTCGATGGTAACGGAGCCAGCGCCCTGGCCGTCGTCGAGGGTCTCGCGCGCAGCATCGATCTGACCACCACAAGGATAAAAGGCACGTATCAAAATCCGGACGGCACCAACAACTGGCCGATCACGGGTCAGGACAACCCCTATTATGACGCCTATAAGGACCCGCTCAAAAGCAATCTCTATCGCGTCATCGGCAGCGTCAACGCCGGCGTCGACATCCGCCCCTGGCTGAATGTCAACTACCGTTTGGGGATAGACGCTTACACCGACAGGAGAAAACAGATCTTCGCCATCAGCTCGGCCCGCGTCCCCGCAGGCCAGGACCTGGAAAGCGATATCTATAGGAGCGAGCTCAACGGGGACCTCATCATCACGGCGCACAAGAACGACTTCCTGGTCAAGAACCTCAACATCAGCGGGCTGGTCGGCCAGAACATCAACCAGCGCCGCTTCCAGGTCGTTACGGCTCAAGCCGACGCGCTGTCGATCCCAGGGTTCTACCAGATCAGCAACGGTACCAATTTTGCAGTCGGCACCGCCGAGCAGACGACGCTGCAACGCCTGTTGGGCTATTACGGACAGATATCGCTCAACTGGAAAGACTTTCTCTACCTCGAAGCAACCGGCCGGGCCGACGAATCTTCGACGCTCTCCAAAAGCAAGAGCACCTATTTTTATCCCTCGGTCAACGCCACGTTTATTTTCACGGACGCCTTCCACATCGAGTCCGGGATCCTCACCTACGGAAAACTGCGGGCCAATATTTCCAAGGTGGGCACCGACGCTCCTCCCTATCAATTGGCCAATACGTTCGTCAAAGGCGCCTATGGCAATAACGTCGCCAACTTCACTTTCCCCGACGGCGCCATCGCCGGTTTCACGCTGAGCTCGACGATCGCTCCCAACCTCCTGACGCCGGAGTTCGTCACCTCGTATGAAATAGGGACTAACCTGGGCTTCTGGAACAACCGCGCTTCACTCGATGCAACCGTATACAATACCGTCAGCACGAGCCAGATCTTCTCGGTCGGCATTCCCCCTTCCACCGGCTTCACGACCAAGACGGTCAACGCCGGCAAGATGACCAACAAAGGCGTCGAATTGACGTTGTCGGTCGAACCGATCTCCACCCGGAACTTCCGCTGGGACATCGTCGGCAACTTCACGAAGAACGTCAACAAGGTCGTCAGCATCTATCCGGGCATTACCAGCTTTTCGGTACCCGGCAGCGCCTTCATCGGTTCCATTCCTTCGATCAAGGTCGGTCAACCCTACGGCGTGATCATCGGCGGTCTTATCCCCCGCGACAGCACCACCGGCGCCCGGCTCATCAATTCTGGCACCGGCACGTATGCCACCACGATTGCCAACCAGATCCTGGCGAACCCCAACCCGGATTATATCCTGGGCGTATCCAATACGGTCCACTACAAGACGCTTTCGCTCGGGTTCACGTTCAACTTCATCAAGGGCGGCCAGATATTGTCTTTCACGGCCGCTTCCTACAAATCGAGAGGCGCATGGGTCGAGACCGGAAAGGACCGCGAAAAACCCTGGATCCTTCCCGGCGAGATACAGACAGGACCGGGAAAATTCGTGCAGAACAACATCCAGATCCCGGCACAGACCTACTGGCAGACACTGGGTGGCTTGCAGAGCGAATTCAACGTCTATGACGCTACCGTGTTCCGGCTGCAGGACATCACGCTCGGCTACGACCTGCCCGCCGGCCTTGCCAAAAATTGGAAGATCAATTATATCCGGATCTCCGTTTTCGCCAACAACGTCTTCCATGTCGCCCCGAATGCCTTCTTCGATCCGGAACTCAATACCCAGGGCGCGGGGAATATCCGCGGTCTGGACCTCCAGGGCACTCCTAATGCGCGTACCGTCGGAGCCAGCCTCAAAGTTTCCTTCTAACGTCTAAAAAAAAGAACATGAAACGACCATTTATATCGATAGATCGAATTCACGGACCCGTCATCCTGCTGCTGTTCACGGGGATGCTTTTGGGTTCCTGCAAAAAATACCTCGACGTCAACACTTCTCCCAACTCGCCGACCGTGGTGCCTCCGTCGGTACTGTTGCCTACCACCGAGATCGGCATAGCCTTCGCCAACGGCAACGACCTGGACCGCGCGACTTCCGCCATCATGCAGCAGATCGCCGGTGTGGCCAACCAGACCCAGGGATACGACGTCTATAATTTCAGCGGCGCCTTCGACAACCAATGGAATGGCGAGCTTTACGGCGGCAGTATAAACAACTGTATCGCCCTGATCAACATGGATTCTGCCACCAGTCCCGCTTATTCAGGCATCGCCAAACTGGAAATGGCTTATGCGTTCTCGATCCTGACCGACATTTGGGGCGACGTACCCTATTCGCAAGCCGGCCAGGGAAATAAGTACATCTACCCCCGGTTCGACAAAGTGCAGGACATCTACCAGGGCAATTCGACGCTGGGCATTCAAAGCCTGTTCGATCTGGTGAACAGCGGGCTGGCCGACCTCGCCAAACCGAGCGCGCTCAAGCCGGGCAAAGACGATATCATCTATGGCGGCGACCTGACCAAATGGGCCCGCATGGGAAATACCCTGCTGCTGAAATTCGCCATCCTGCTGACCAACGTCAACCCCACGATGGCCAAAAGCGTGATCGCCGGCGTGATCAGCGGCAACAATTTCATCAATTCCAACACACTGGATTTCGAAGTGCCGTTCGGTACTTCCAGCAGCAACCAGAACCCGATCTATAATTTCAACTATGTCAACCGGACGGGCGACCAGATG
>DASZYU010000275.1:0-6990 GCA_035545215.1 Puia sp. | reverse complement strand
TGGCGGCGGTGGGTCACCGGGTAGTATTGGGGCTCGGGCATGCGAAGGCCGGCGTGATCGACGAGGCGCTGCTCGGGGATCTGGAGCGCAGTTGCGAATATGACCCGGACCATCTTCCCGGCGAGCTCTCGCTGATCCGGCTGATCCGGCAGCAGGCGCCGGATGTAAAACAGATAGCCTGTTTCGATACGGAATTTCATACCACGCTGCCGCGGGTAGCGCGTCTGCTTCCGGTGCCGCGGAGGTATGAGCGCGAGGGTTTGCACCGCTACGGGTTTCACGGTCTGTCGTACGCTTACATCCAGCAGGAGCTGTTGCGGATCGCGGGACCGGCAGTGGCCAACGGATCGGTGATCCTGGCGCATCTCGGTAATGGCGCCAGTCTGGCGGCGGTGAAGGACGGGGTCTGCGCAGACACGACGATGGGCTTTACGCCCGCGGGCGGGATCGTGATGGGCACGAGGCCCGGCGACCTCGATCCCGGCGTTGTTTGGTATCTACTGCAAAAAGAAAAACTCACTCCAGCGAAGCTGAATCACTTCATCAATCACGAATGCGGTTTGCTGGGCGTTTCAGAAACCACTTCGGACATGCAGGACCTGCTTTCGAGGGAAAGCGCGGACGAACGGGCTGCAGAAGCCGTCGCTCTTTTTTGTTACGAGGTCAGGAAGGCGATAGGAGCTTTTTCCGCCGTATTGGGCGGGCTCGACACATTGGTGTTCACCGGCGGTATCGGCGAGCGATCCGCAGTGATCCGAAGCCGCGTTTGCGCGGGGCTCGGTTATCTGGGCGTCGGGCTCGATCAGCGGGCGAATGGGGCGAATCAACTGTATCTATCCGCGGAAGGCGCGCGGGTAGGGGTATATGCCATTCCCACGGATGAGGAATGGATGATCGCGCGAATCGTAAAACAATTCATATGACAACGACATTCACGGGGACAAAGGAACGCGAGCCTTTGTCCGAAGAGCTGTTGCACCGAATGGACGCGTACTGGCGGGCGGCCAACTATCTTTCGGCCGGTCAGATCTATCTGTGCGCAAATCCGCTTTTGCGCGAGCCGCTGGCGCCGGAGCACATCAAACGCCTGTTGCTCGGGCACTGGGGTACAACCCCGGGTCAGAACTTCATCTACGTGCATCTCAACCGGCTGATCAAGGCGCATGATCTCGATATGATCTATATCTCGGGGCCGGGTCATGGCGGTCCGGCGTTGGTGGGCAACACCTATCTCGAAGGGACGTATACAGAGGTGTACCCGAATATTACGCGGGATGAATCGGGGTTGCAAAAGTTGTTCAAACAGTTTTCGTTCCCCGGGGGTATCCCGAGTCATGTCTCGCCGGAATGTCCGGGCTCGATCCATGAGGGCGGCGAGCTGGGTTATTCGCTCAGTCATGCCTTCGGCGCCGTTTTCGACAATCCGAACCTGATGGCGGCGTGTGTCATCGGAGACGGGGAAGCGGAGACGGGACCGCTGGCGACTGCATGGCACGGCAATAAGTTTCTGAACCCCGTGACGGACGGCGTCGTGCTGCCGATAGTGCATCTCAACGGCTATAAGATCGCCAATCCAACCGTATTGGCGCGCATCGACCGGAAGGAGCTGGAACAACTGCTCATCGGGTACGGATGGGCTCCCTATTTCGTCGAGGGGGATGATCCCAAAGTGCTGCACCAGGCGATGGCGGCTACACTGGAAGATATCCTGGACAATATCCGGATCATCCGCGAGGCGGCGACGGGAGGCGGAGAAACGGACCGGCCGCGGTGGCCTGTGCTCGTATTACGGACGCCGAAGGGTTGGACGGGGCCAAAGGTCGTGGACGGTCTGCCGGTCGAAGGCTCGTTCCGGGCGCACCAGGTGCCGTTGACGGATCCAGTTTCGAATCCGAAGCATTTAAAGCTGTTGGAAGAGTGGTTGAGGAGCTACCGGCCTGAAGAGCTGTTCGATGCAGAAGGCGCCTTGCGACCGGAGCTGGCGGAGTTGGCCCCGACAGGCGAAAGGAGGATGGGCTCGAATCCGCATGCCAACGGAGGCCTTTTGCTGAAAGACCTGCAGATGCCCGATTTCCGGCAATACGCGGTGAAGATGTAAGGGCATGGGCAGGAGCGAGCGTCGGACACCACGGTATTGGGAGCGTTTCTTGCCGATGTGGTCCGGCTCAATCAGGAACGGCGCAATTTTCGCATCTTCGGACCCGATGAGACGCTCTCCAACAAATTGGATGCGGTGTTCAAGGCGACCGATCGCCAATGGGAGGCGGAGATGGTCGAAGAAGACCAGTATCTCGCGCGCGACGGGCGCGTCATCGAAGTCCTGAGCGAGCACCAGTGTGAAGGATGGCTCGAGGGTTACCTGCTGACCGGCAGGCATGGCGTATTCAACTGTTACGAAGCCTTTATCCATATCGTCGACAGCATGTTCAACCAACACGCCAAGTGGCTGAAGGTGACGTTGGGGCTACCCTGGAGGCGGAAGATCGCGTCGCTCAATTACCTTTTGTCCTCACATGTCTGGCGACAGGACCACAACGGGTTCACGCATCAGGATCCGGGTTTTGTCGATCACGTGGTCAATAAAAAAGCGGAGATCGTCAGGGTATACCTGCCGCCCGACGCCAATTGTCTCTTGTCCACGATGGATCATTGTCTGCGCAGCCGTCACTACGTCAATGTGGTGGTCGCGGGCAAGCATCCGGCGCCGCAATGGTTGCCGATGGAAGAGGCGGTACTGCATTGCACCAAAGGGGTGGGTATCTGGGAATGGGCCAGCAATGACAAAGGCCTGGAACCGGACGTGGTCATGGCCGCGGCGGGGGATGTGCCGACGCTGGAGATGCTGGCGGCAATATCGATCCTGCGGAAGCACCTGCCCGAGCTGAAGATCAGGATGGTGAACGTGGTCGATCTGATGAAATTGCAGCCGCAGAGCGAGCATCCACACGGGTTGAGCGATTCCGACTTCGATCTGCTGTTCACGGTCGATAAGCCCATCATCTTCGCCTATCACGGTTATCCCTGGCTGATCCACCGGCTGACCTACCGCCGGACGAATCATGGCAATCTGCATGTGCGCGGGTACAAGGAAGAAGGCACGATCACGACGCCGTTCGATATGACGGTCTTGAACGATATGGACAGGTATCACCTGGTGATGGATGTCATCGCCCGATTGCCAAAGTTGGGCCAGCGGGCCGCGTATCTGCGGCAGGAGATGGAGGATGCGCTGATCCGACACCGGCAGTATATCCGCGAGCAAGGCATAGACATGCCGGAGGTGCTCCACTGGAAGTGGGCGTAGGGGTCTGTCGCGAGTGTGAACTGCGAACGGGCCTGTTGCAGGGATCGGCAGGGGGCATGGGCCGCTCTGCCACAGCACGGGGATCGGTTGTCGCGCGGGGCATTTATGGGCTCAGCACGAGGATCGGTTGTCGCGCCGAGCGTTTTCCATTGGTCCAGCTGAGCACGTAGGTGCCATTGGCCAGACCGGGCACATCGATCCGCACGCGCGAAAGACCCGCCGGTTCGCTGATTGTCTGCAGCACCTTGCCGGACAGATCGGACAGCTGGAATTGCGACGGGCTGTCGGCCGTGGGAAGGTCCACGTAGAAGAAACCGTATTTCACCGGATTGGGATGGACGGGCAGCGGCGTCAGCTGCACCGAGATGGTATAGCTATAGGTATAGAATGCGGTGGTGTCCTGCATCCGCAACCGGTAGTAGCTGGTCCCTTTTGTTGGCGACTGGTCCGTCAATGCATAGGAATGGTTTGCCCCGTTGGACCGGATAGACGGCACGGTGCCGATGATGAAGAACTGGAGGCTGTCCGGGCTCCGCTCGACGGCATAATAGGAGATGGAGGCGTCGTCCTGGACGGTCCATTTCAACTGCGGCTGATTGCTGTTCAGCGCTCCGGTGAAGCTCAGCAGCTGGAAGGTTTTCGAAACCGGCTTTGCCGTATCGTTCTGGAAGACGAAACCGTTGAGCGAATCGATCGACGTAGGGTTGGCGACTTTCAGCGCACCGGTGGCACCCGTGCCGACGACCGCGACGATCACGGAATCGGATACTATGCTGAAGGCAAGCGAGGGGACGCCTCCAAAGCTGACGCCCGTGGCGCCTTTGAGGTTGGTGCCTTTGATGGTGATCGAGGTTCCCGAACCACCCGTGCCTGGCGAGAACGAAATGAGCTTGATGCCGGGCGGCGGCGGCGGAGGGGCGGAAGCCGTATAGGTAAAGCCGGGCAGCGAATCGATGAGGCTGGCGCTGCTGGTCAGGGTGACCTCGCCGCTGGCGCCCGATCCTACGGTTGCGATGGCCATCGTATCGGAAATGACGGCAATGTTGGAAGCCGAAACGCCGCCAAAGGTGACGCTGGCCAGGTTCAGCAGCCCCGTTCCTTTGATCAGGATATTGGTCCCCGTGCTGCCGTTGGTCGGCGTGAACGTACTGAACGAAAAGGCTGGCGGCGGTGGGATTGTATAGATGAATCCGGCCATGGACGCCGGCCCGCCCGGAGCGGTCACAACGACGTTGCCCGACGCCCCCGCGCCGACCTTTGCGGAGATGACCGAATCCGAGATGATCGAGAAGCTGGCCGTTGTTCCGCCAAAGGTGACGCTGCTGACCCCGCTGAAATTGGTTCCATGGATCAATACGGTTGTACCGGTGGTACCCGAATCGGGCGAGAAGCTCGTGATCGCGGGAGTGGGCAGGCCGAACGTGAAATTGCCCAGGCTTGCCGTCCCGGTTGGCGTAACGACGGAAACGAGGCCTGTCGCACCCGCGCCCACGGTTGCCGTGATGGTATCGGCAGAGACGATCGTATATGCCGAGGCAGCGGTGCCGCCGAAACTGACGGATGTGGCCCCATTCAGGTTGACGCCAACGATGGTTACGACCGTGCCGGTGCTTCCGCTGCCGGGTGTGAAGGATGTGATCACCGGTTTGGCCGAAGACGTATTGACCAGGACGGTGACAGCAGCGAGGGTATTATCGATGGTGGCCAGATCGGGCATGCCGTCGCCGTCGTAGTCCGCCGAGGTAATAAACCAGGGCACCCCGTTGCCATCGGGATAGTCCACACTGGCGGCAACCGCCAGGTTGCCCGGAATGCTGACATTGCGGTAAACCGAGACGGTATGGCTCAATTGGTTGATACTGGCCAGATCGGGTTTCTGATCGCCGTCGAAGTCGGCCATCACCAGCGACCAGGGGCCGTTTGGTTCGGCGACGTCCGTCCCGCGTACAAAGGCCAGGGTGCCGGCGGAAGAAGTATTTTGAAGCAAAGAGATGGTGCCGTCGCCGGAATTCGCCGTGGCGATATCGGGTTTGCCGTCACCGTCCATGTCTCCTACCACCAACTGGGTCGGGGTATTGCCCACGGCGAAATCTACGTTCGTCGCAAACGACACCGCTCCGCCGGGTGTCGCGGTATTGCGGAAGACGGAGACATTCGAGGTCACCGCGTCGACGCAGGCCAGTTCGGGCATGCCGTCGCCGTTCAGATCGCCGGCGATCACATTGATAGGGAAACCGCCATCGGTCATCGTCAGGTCCTGCCTGGTGGGAAAGGAGAGATTCCCTGTCGTGCTGTTGTTCACGAATATGGACAACATGTCGTCGACCGCGCTTGCGACGACGATATCCGGTTTACCATCGCCGTTACAGTCGGCGATCGCCGCGCTGAGGGTGTAATTGCCTGTCGTATAATATACGGCCGGAGCGAACCCGATCGAGCCGGGCGTACTGATATTCCTGAAGACTACCAGCTGGTTGCTTCCGAAATTGGTGACGACGACGTCCGGTTTGCCGTCGCCGTCGAGGTCGCCGGCCGTAATCCCCACCGGGTAGTTGCCGGACGGCAGGAGCGAATCGACCTGGAGGGCGAACGAGGGCGAACCAGGCGTGCTGGTGTTGCGATATACCTCTACCGTGATCGAGTCGCCGTCGGCCACCAGGAGATCGGGTTTCCCATCGCCGTCCATGTCCATGGAATAAATGCTTTGCGGTCCGTTACCGGTCGGGATATTGATGCTGGAGGCGAATGCCTGCGCATTGAATTGGTTCGGGTCTGAGAACGTAGTGATAAACGGTGACCATGCGTACGCCGTCAATCCGCCGGTGGTTACGGTCAAAGGCTGGTAGTTGTTGCCGTTGGGAGCCGTCACGGTGAGGCTGGTCGCGCTGGCCGCGGTCACCTGGGCCTGTGTCGAACCGAAATAAACGATATTGGCCGAAGGGGAAGCATTGAAATTATTGCCCGTGATCGTCACCGTTGTACCGACGGGTCCGTTGAGCGGGGAAACCGAACTGATCGCAGGTTGCGCAAACAGGAAGCAGGGAAGGAATACAATGAGACAGAGACACAGGAGCCTTTGTCCACTCGGGTATAGCGGTTTGATGCCAGGGCAGAGGTTTGGCATTAGGTTATTGAATTTGGGATGAAGATAATTTAAAATCCCCATTTTTGCAAACGTATGAAGCCCATCACTTATTATGCGGCGGCAGTCGGAGCGTTCACGATATGGGGCTTTTTTAGCCTGGTCCTGCGGCCGCTGGCCCATTATGCCGCCGTCGATATCCTGTTTTACCGGGTCTTTTTCAGCGCGGCGGTGATGCTGGCGGTGAGCGCGCTGTTGCGCCGGAACGTGTGGAAAGCGAACCGGCGGCTGTTTTCGGACATGCACGGACGTGAAAGAAGGGGAGTCCTGTTCCAGCTTTTCGGAGGGGGCATTTTTCTCACAGGAAACTGGTTCTCCTACATTTATGTCGTCAACAACGTGAGCGTACGGGTGTCGGCATTCGCCTACCTGGTATGTCCTGTCCTGACGACGGTGCTTGCCTGGTTGCTCCTGAAAGAACGTCTTACCAGGGGACAATGGCTGGCCGTCCTGCTGAGCGTCGCCGGTTGCGGTATCCTGGCGCTGGACCATTTTAGGGATCTGCTCTACAGCACGGTAGTGGCCTTTTCTTATGCGTTGTATC
>DASZYU010000274.1:0-4968 GCA_035545215.1 Puia sp. | reverse complement strand
GATCTTCGCCCTTTTCTCTTTGTGCGTGAGCGCCTTGTCATGTCTTACCTCCTTGATCTGCTGTCCATAATCGTCCTTGATACTCTGTATTTGCCCGGCGAGTTGCGGAGGCGTGGCGCCGTACCCGTAGTAATAGGGCGGATACATTCCATAAGGCCCGTACCATGGTCCCCATCCCCAGGGGCCGTAAAAGCCATAACCATACGGGTACCCGAACCCAAAGCCTACGCCTACGTACGTTCTTGGGTAATAGTGATAGGACGGCACATAGTGATAGCCTCCATGGAAGCCGCCGCCGCGCGCGATATAATGCCCGCCCCGCTGCGCGGATGCGCCCAACGCGAGACCGAGCGACAGGATTGTTACAAATAGTGTTTTCATATCTCTTCCTCCTTTTGTCGTTCACAATTTTTTGTCTTTTCAGTACTAAGAAGGCAAATATCGTTCAAGGTTAAACCGGCCCTCCGCTTTATAACGATTCTATAACATTCTCTGCCCCTGCAAGTTAACTTGCCCCACGGCGGTCGGCCCTGCGCTGTCATCGCGTCATATTTGCAAAAAAATCGTTAACTTAAACCTGCCAAAACACCCACCATGTCTTCCTACACTTTATTGATCAACGGGAAAAAATATCCCGTCGAAACCGACGCCAAAATGCCGCTGCTCTGGGCCATCCGCGATCTCATCGGCCTCACGGGCACGAAATACGGCTGCGGCGTTGCGCAATGCGGCGCCTGCACGGTCCTGCTCAACGGCAACCCGGTGCGCTCGTGTTCGATACCCGCCTCCATGGTCGCCGGTCAACCGATCACTACGATCGAGGGGCTTTCGCCGGACAATTCCCACCCGGTGCAAAAAGCCTGGATCGCCGAGCAGGTCCCTCAATGTGGTTACTGCCAGAGCGGCCAGTTGCTCGCGGCGGCGGCGCTGCTCAAAAAGAACCCGCATCCGACCGATAAAGATATCGACATCGCCATGCAGGAGAACATCTGTCGCTGCGGTACCTACCCGCGTATCCGCAAGGCCATCAAGACCGCCGCCACCATCGCCTCCACTCATTAATACTCACGGTCATGTCTACCGCAAATACCTCCCGCCGCCAATTCCTCAGGAATACCGGCCTCACCGGTATCGCGCTCACGCTCGGTTTCCGGTTCCCGGCTTTCGCCGCCGATGCTCCCGGCGGCCTCCCCGAAATCGTCAGCGCCGCTGGCACCCTTCCCGAAGGCATCGTGCTGATGACCTGGATATCCATCGACAAATCCGGGAAGGTGACACTCTTCAACCACCGCTCGGAAATGGGACAGGGGTCTTTTCAGGCGGTCCCTCAAATGATCGCGGAAGAGTTGGAAGTAGACCTCGACCAGGTCAACATCGTCTTCGCCCCCGGAAGCCAGACCAAATACGGCAGCCAGATCACAGGCGGCAGTTCGACCGTCCGCGGATCGTACCGCAATCTGCTCCGCATCAGCGCCTGCGCGCGCGAAATGCTCCTCCAGGCCGCTGCGAAAAAATGGGGTGTTCCGGTCTCCGAATGCTATGCGGAGAAAGGGCAGGTATTCCACCGGCCCACAGGAAAGAAATTCACCTACGGCGACCTCGTCGAAGATGCGGCAAAACTGGATCCGCCAAAGAACCCGACGCAAAAGGCCCGCAAAGATTACCGGCTGATCGGCCAGCCGCTACCCCGCCAGGATACGCCGCTGAAGACAAATGGGACCGCCGTCTTCGGTCTCGACAAGAAACTGCCCGGCATGCTCTACGCGGTCGTGGAACGCAGCCCCCGCATCCTCGGAAAAGTGGTCAGCTTCGACGATTCGGCAGCCAAAGCCCTCCCCGGCGTGCGCCAGGTGATGAAAGTGCAACGCATCGTCTTTTCCCGTCTGCAGGAGGGTGTTGCCGTCGTGGCCGACAGTCTTTGGACGGCCATGCAGGCGCGCCGTGTGCTGAAGATACAATGGGACGACACCGGCTTCGAACACCTCGACACCGAGACCCTGTACAACCGCATGCGCGAAGACATCGGTAAACCGGGTCTGAACGACCGCAGCGCCGGCGATTTCGACACGGCATACCAGCACGCCGATACGAAGGTCGAAGCCGTCTACGAGACGCCCTATCAGTCGCATGCCTGTATGGAGCCGCTCAACTGCATCGCGCACGTAAAGGAGAACGCCATCGAGATCTGGGGACCGATACAGGGACCCGACTGGGTACAGTCCGATCTCAGCCGGCGCATGGGCGTTCCCGTGGAAAATGTCGTCGTCAACATGACCTTTCTCGGCGGCGGTTTCGGGCGCAAGGCATTCCTCGACTATCCGCATGAAGCCGCCGTCATTTCAAAGGCCGTCGGGGCCCCCGTACAGGTCGTCTGGACGCGCGAGGACGATATGACCCAGGGCCCCTTTCGCCCCGGCGGTATCTACGCATGCAAAGCAGGCCTCAGCAAGAACGGATACGTCGAGGCCTTCGAGACGAAGACCGCTATCCAGAACATGGACCACCAGGGCGAAGACGCCGATCTCCACGCTTACAACAGCAGCACCGTTGAGGGCCTGTGCAAACCCTGGTTCGACGCCGTACCCAATTATCATTTTGCCGATATACCCACCGTGTCGCCCATCCCCGTCATGTGGTGGCGCTCGGTATACGCCTCGACCAACGGCTTCGCATACGAAAGCTTCATGGACGAACTGGCCCATGCGGCGGGCCAGGACCCGTTGGAATTCCGCAATCGGCACCTCGACGACGACAGATACAGGGCGCTCATCGCAAGGCTCAGGGAGATCAGCGGCTGGGATACGCGCAAAAAGAACGAAGGCTGGGGCGTGGCCATCACCGAATGCTTCAGTAGCATCGTCGGCGAGGTGGTACGGGTCTCGCGCCATTCCGACGGCAAGGTGCGGGTCGACAAAGTATTCGCCCTGATGGATTGCGGCTGGTATGTCAATCCCGATATCATTCGCCAGCAGGTGGAAGGCAGCATCGTCATGGCGCTGGGCGCCGCCACCAAACACGACACCCATTTCAAGGACGGCATGGCCGTCGAAAGGAACTTCGACACCTACCGGATGCCCAGGATCAACGAGATCCCGGATATCGAGGTTCATGTCATGGAGAATGACGAAAAGGCAGGCGGTGTCGGTGAACCCGGGCTACCGCCCCTCGCGCCGGCGCTTTGCAATGCCATTTTCGATCTGACGGGGAAACGCATACGACGCCTGCCCTTTAACCTGGATGCCGTTTGACTAAGTATAAACACCTAGGGCGGACAAAAAAGCGGCGGGGGCCAAAATTACCGCTACCCACTTACCGTTAACGTCATGATCCTGAGGAGTTGGAATCGAGTGCAATACCGCTGAAATCCTTAAAAAGCCGATGCTGTCCCTGACCCTTAAAACAACAGTACTGGGCTGCCTGTTCCTGTTCCGGTTCGCCGGCTTCGCCCTGCCGGTCGAAGGCGCGGTGGGATTGGTGATCACTTTGACCGTCTGCCTGCTGTGCTGCCTGGTCTGGATACGCCGCCTTCAATCCCGTACCGGCCATCTGCAGCTGGTCGCGCAGCAACAGGCGCGCATGACCGAAGAAGCCCTCCGAACCAAGAGTTTTTTCCTCACCAACATGAGCCATGAGATCCGGACGCCGATGAACGGGATCATGGGCATGACTTCGCTCCTGGACCAGACCTCGCTCACCAAAGAGCAACGCGATTACATGGACACCATCCGCAATTGCGGCGAGACGCTGCTTACTACCATCAACAATATTCTCGATTTCTCCGCCATAGATTCCGGAAAGATCGTCCTCGAAGAAAAGGCCACCGATATCCGGGTATGCATTGAAGAGGTACTCGAGATCTTCATGAGCCGCACCATGAGCTCCGGCGTCACGCTGCACTACCACATCGACGAAAATGTTCCGCAGAGGATCCTCACGGATCGGCAACGTCTCCGGCAGATACTCATCAACCTCGTCGGCAATGCCGTAAAATTTACCGAAAAAGGAGAGATCCGCGTGCGCGTCTTCCTTCCGCCTACACAGGACTCTCCCGATATCCCGGCCGGGCATATACAGCTCGCTTTTGAGATCCAGGACACCGGCATCGGTATCCTGCCCAACCAGTTGAACCGCCTCTTTCAATCCTTCTCGCAGGTGGACTCTTCGGTTACCCGCAAATATGGCGGCATCGGTCTCGGTCTCTCTATTTCCAACAAACTGGTCCAGTTGATGAACGGCCGGATCACCGCGGAAAGCCAGCCAGGTCTCGGATCGGTTTTCGTGTTCACCATCATCACGCATCCTGCCGGGCAACGATCCACTACCTCGCCGGCGGTCGCCATACCCGAACTCGCATCCAGATACCCGATGCGCATCCTGATCGCGGAAGACAATCCGATCAACCAACAGCTCGCAGTGATCACCCTGACCAGGATGGGCTATTCGCCTGCTGTCGCCAACAACGGACGCGAAGCAATCGACCGGCTCAAACAGGAGCCTTTCGATCTGATTTTTATGGATGTCCAGATGCCCGAAATAGACGGTCTCGAAGCGACCCGGCTCATCCGCCACAAAGGCGACAAAAGAACCGTGATCATCGCGATGACGGCCAATGCCACCGTCCAGGACCGCGACGACTGTCTCGCCGAAGGAATGAATGACTACCTGTGCAAGCCGGTCGATCTCGGCGAACTGATCTTCACCCTCGAGAAATGGGGCCACCAGATCAACAGAAGGGCTTTGAGTTCTAAAGAATCGTGAGTATCTTACCCGCCCACGACCAATCCCTGCATGTCACTGTCTGAAACATTGCCACTAAGGCAAAACAACCGAGCGCTGAACTATCGGCCACAGGTGGATGGTCTCCGCTTCCTGGCGGTTTTCGCCGTGCTTTTCTACCATTACTCGGGCTGGCTGCGGAAACTGGACCTTCCCTTCACCGTCGAAATGGGGACTTTCATTTCGTTTTTT
>DASZYU010000273.1:0-6462 GCA_035545215.1 Puia sp. | reverse complement strand
CTAATCCGCGGCCTACGGACCCTGCGGGATCGCAGGTCCATCCTAACCGACGATCCCCGGGGCGGCGTGCAAACGACCGAACGCCCATCAAGCATTTATTTAAAACCAAAACAAAAGCTCTGCTATGAGTAGCAAACTCCTGATGTTTGTTCTTGCACTGACCCTCGCCCTGTTCGGCATGGACGCGCAGGCCCAGACCATCAAACTGGCCGGTAAAGTGCTGGAAGAGAACGGCGACCCGGTCCCCGGCGCCACCGTCCGCTTCAAAGGCCAGCCCGGCGGTGTCATAACCAATTCCGACGGCACCTTCACCATCCAATCACCCCTCAAAGGCACCCTGGTCATCTCGGGCATCGGCTTCACGACCAAAGAGGTCGACGTCACCGGCAAGACCTCCATTACCGTCTCGCTCTCGAGGACCAGCGGCAAACAGCTCGACGAAGTAGTGGTCACGGCTATGGGCATCCGCCGCGCCAAGAACACGCTCCCCTATGCCGCCCAGCAGATCAGCGGCGACGAAGCCAACAAGGTCCGTGTTGCCAATATCGCCGACGGCCTCTCCGGCAAGGTTTCCGGCCTGGAGATCCGCCAGAACAATTCGCTCGGCGGTTCGGTCAACGTGGTCATCCGCGGGATAAAATCGCTCGGTTCCAACAACCAGGCCTTGTTTGTCGTCGATGGGTCTCCGATGGACAACTCGATCATGGTATCGGGCGGATCCACCAACTCCGGTCTGGGCAGCGCCGGCGGCTATGATATGGGCAACGCCGCATCCGATATCAACCCCGACGATATCCAAAGCATCGACGTGCTGAAAGGTGCTGCCGCAACCGCACTCTATGGGTCGCGCGCGGCCAACGGCGTGATCATGATCACGACCAAAAAAGGCCGGGCCGGGGCGAACGTTACCGCCAATGCCGGCATCACCGCCGGCCGGATCGACCGGTCCACCTTTGTCGTGAGGCAAAACCTATACGGGGCCGGCCGCTCCGACAATCTGGCCACCGGAGGTTTCATCTACAAGGATGTCACCGGTGACGGTGTCCCGGATTATGTCGTCAATACCAACGCCCCCCGCTCCTGGGGACCGAAATTCGACAAGAACATCCTGGTCTATCAATGGGATGCATTCGACCCGCTGAGCCCCACCTACCACAAGGCCACTCCCTGGGTAGCTCCCAAACACGGACCGGAATATTTTTTCAAGACCGCGATCACCGATAATGAAAGCGCATTCCTCGACGGCGCCAATGAAAAAGGATCCTACAAACTCGGTTTTAGCCGCATCCACGACAAAGGCGATATGCCCAACCAGAATGACAGTCGCAATACGATCAACTTCGGGGCCAGTTTCAAACTCACCGACAAGATCACCTTCTCGGCATCGGCTAACTACGTACAGGAGGCGGCAGTCGGCCGGAACCCCACCGGCTACGACGGAAACCGCAGCAACATGCCCCAGTTCCGTGAATATGGCGAGGTCAACGTGGACTATAAAGAACAGGAAGATGCCTATTGGAGGGCACAGAAAAATATCACCTGGAACTGGGCCGACCCCACCACCACGGCGGGGCTCGTTCCTTTCGCGTACAATAACCCCTATTTCACCGCGTACCAGGACTACGAGGACGATACCCGTAACCGCACGTACGGTAATGCACAGGTGAACTACCAGGTCCTGTCCTGGCTCAACCTCATGGGTCGTATATCGCTCGATACCTATGAACAGTTCCAGGAAGAACACCTCGCCGTCGGCAGCATCGGCACACCCGCCTACAACCGGTTCAACTCCTCTTTCCGCGAATTGAACTATGACCTCATCGCAACGGTGAACAAGGATATCAACAAAGACTTTAAGTTAAATGGCCTTTTAGGGACCAATCTGCGGAGGGACGCCGTTAGCTCGATCTACCAGACCACAACGGGAGGACTGATCATCCCCGGTCTCTACGCGATCTCCAACTCGGTAGGCGCAATCCCTGCACCCACGGAGATCAATGCCCCCAAGGCCGTCGACGGCTATTTCGCCGGCGCGACGCTGACGTATCGCGATTTCCTTAGCCTGGACGGAAGCTTCCGCCGCGACCGGTCCTCAACCCTTCCCGTCGACGCCAACGCTTACAACTACTATGCTATATCCGGCAGCTGGCAGTTCTTCCAGCAGCTGAAGAACGTTCCCTGGCTGTCGTCCGGCAAGCTCCGCGCCAACTACGCTACTGTCGGCAATGATGCCTCCTGGGGCAGTATCCAGGACGTTTACAACCAACCCAGTCCCTTTGTCGCGGGTACTACCTCCAGCATTCTCTTCGCCCTGCCCACTGTCAAGAATAATGACTTACTGAAGCCCGAACGCACCAACAGCAAGGAGATCGGTCTGGAAATGAGCTTCCTCAGGAACCGTGTCGGCTTCGACGTCAGCTACTATCACACCAATACGATCGACCAGATCCTGCCGGTAGCCACCTCGACCGCCACAGGATACGGGTCCAAATTCGAAAACGCCGGCAACCTGCAGAACCAGGGTGTCGAACTGACGGTTTATGGTACGCCGGTCAAAACCCGCAATTTCTCCTGGGAAATTACCGCCAACTGGACGCGCAACCGCAACAAATTGCTCTCCCTGAACAGCGGCGCCACCAATCTTCAGCTGCAGACCTTCCAGGCCAGCATTTCTACCAACGCCACGGTCGGTAAACCCTACGGCCAGATCGAGGGCCAGACCTACACCTACCTCAAGGGACAGAAAGTCGTCAGCAACGACGGTAGCGCCTATGTGCTCAGCACCACGACCACCAATGTCCTTGGAAACTTCGAGCCCGACTGGATCGGCGGCGTAACCAATAGCTTCCGGTACAAAAATTTCAGCCTGTCCTTCCTGGTCGACATGCGCAAAGGCGGTACGGTATGGTCGCTGGACCAGTACTATGCCGAGCAGTCAGGCATCCTGTTCGCCAGCACCGGGAAGAACGATCTCGGCAACGACAAGCGTTTGCCCGTTGCGCAGGGCGGCGGCATCATCCTCCAGGGTGTAAAGGCCGACGGCAGCCCGAATACGACCCGCACGGCCCTCACGTCCGGCAACAGCCTGCTCCTGCCTCCTCCGGATGAAGCCTACGACGCCAGCTATATCAAGTTGCGGGAGCTTTCCTTTAGCTATCACATACCCGGCTCGACGTTCGGCAACGCGGGCAGGGTAGTAAAAGGCGTCGACATCCAGCTCCTCGGCCGCAATCTCTGGATCATCCACAAGAACCTCCCGATGGCCGATCCCGAAGACGGCGCGTCCGCCGGCAATAGTAACCAGGGCCTGCAGTTCGGCAGCTATCCCACGATCCGCTCCCTTGGATTAAACCTGAAAATGCAATTCTAAAAACAGCAACATGAAGAAATCAATCTTTTATATACTTCCGGGCGTATTGCTCCTGGGGGCCTGTACGAAGGATATCTCCTCCTACAATGCCCAGACAAAAAAAGCCGCTGTGGTCCCCGCCGCTCCGCTGTTCACCTATGGCACCCTTACCCTGACGAACCAACTGGCCAACAATGGAGGCGGTAATATCACTTTGCATATCGTGGATTACATGGCCCAGGCGATCATCGAGGACAACGCCCAGTATAACTTCCAGACCGCAGGCATGCCCAATACACAGTGGAATACACTCTACGAGAGCTGCCTCAACAACCTGAAAAGGGCGGACAGTATCCTCAGCACCACAACCCCGGATGCGACCAACTCGGCTGCGACCATCGCCAACCGGCGGGCCTGTGTCGACATCACCGCGGTCTATGCCTGGTATGTCCTGGTCACCTCCTATGGCAACATCCCCTACACCCAGGCGCTCGACCCGGACAATCTCTTCCCGAAATACGACGACCAGCACGCCATCTATACGGACCTGCTCAAACGCCTCGACAACGACCTTTCCAGTCTGACTACCGGCGCGGCGGGTTTTGCCGTCTCCGAAGACCTGTGGTTTCACGGTAACATCCCCAACTGGATCACCTTCGCGAATTCCCTGAAAATGTTGATGGGAATGACACTGGCGGACGTCGACCCCGCCACCGCAAAGACGGTGGTGGAAGCCGCGAGCCCCAACGCCATCACTTCGACCGCTCAGAATTGTATCATGCAGTACGGATCCCAGCCCAGCAACAACCCCATGTACTCCAACTTCGTCGTGGCTAAACGAAACGACTACGTCGCATCCAAACCCCTGATGGACCAGTTGCTCTCCAACGCCGACCCCCGTCTGACCTCTTATTACGGAAAGGCCCCCGCCTCGGGCAAGTACATCGGCGCCGTGATGGGCGTGCAGACCACCTTTTCGACCGTATCGGGGCCCTCTACAAAAGACAGCGCCTCCAATCTTCCTTATGTGGTCCTGGACTATTCGGAAATGGAATTCCTTCGTGCGGAAGCCGTCGTACGCGGCTTTAATGTAGGCGGTACCGCCGAGAGCCATTACGATGAAGGCATCCGGCAGAGCATCAAGTACTGGGGCGGCGCCGATTCTTCGGTAACCCGTTATCTCGCCGATCCCTCCGTCGCTTGGGCCACAGCCGCCGGCACCGATCTTCAAAAGATCGCCCTGCAAAAATGGATCTCGTTATATGACCATCCCTACGACGAATGGGTCGATATCCGGAGACTGGATTATCCCGTATTGCCGGCGCCGGTAGGCGCGGTATCGGGTTTCCCCAACCGCCTGTATTACCCGCAGAGCGAGCAGACGGTGAATGGAGCCAACTATACCCAGGCGGCCTCCGCTATCGGTACTGACAAAGTCGAGACCAAACTATTTTGGGATATCTACTGACACATGAGGCAGGAGTCTTTAGCAGGAACTCCGTTCAATGCTTCAGGCAGCACATGTAGGACCCTCTTCGCAGGAAAAACCACGGCCCGCCTCCGGCGGGCCTGTTTTATTCCCTTGCATCCGGGGCGGCCCGATCCTCCCTCCCAGAACCGGGCATCGGCCGACGAACAACGCAAACCGCCACCAGCGCCGCCGACCCATCCGGATCCCGCACGTTTTTACATGCTAAAATCAACTCCCTCATTATCAGCCCTTTAATTTTCGCTTGTATTTTCCTCATCCAAATAATAAAGCATCCCCGGTTCCGCCCCCCCACGCGCCGCCACCTACTCCACCAATACCTTATACGTCAGCGCACCGCCGCCGTCCGCATCCCGCAACCGCAACACATACACACCGGCCTGCACCCCCGCAATATCCATCGAAAACGAATCGTCATAACTTTCCCGCACCCCAACCAGCTGTCCCGTCATGCTATACAACTGCGCCAGCCAGGGCTTCCGCGCACCCCCCGGCGCCGAAATATTCAATACTCCATGCGCGGGATTCGGGAACACGCGGACCGGCGAACCATTCCCGGCGCCCGCCGAAGACCCCTTTGCCCGCGCGGTCGTATCTCCCACCGACAGCGTCTGCACGTAAGTCATCCGCAAAATGAATCCCTTGGCCGGCGAAGCCACCGAATTGCCGATCGTCCCGGTGGGACCCAGCGTACAACACGAATTATCGACCGCGATAAACAACGTATCCCCGCTCGGCGATACGGTAACATTCCGCAACCGGTAGCCGGCCAGGTAATGCAACGTGTCGTAAGGATTGGCCGTACTGTCGACGCTCAACCCATCGGATTTCAGCTTCAGCCGCCAAAGACCGTTCTTCAGCGAAGTGATCAATAAGGAATGGTCCCAACCCGGGATCGCCCCGCTCGTATAAAAAGCCAGCGATGACGGCGCTACCGTAGGCCAGTTCATGTTGGCGCCGGGATAGTTGGTGGCAATATTCTTGTTTTGTGCGCGCGTCCAATTGTAATAGGAAAAGATAGGCTCCGCGACCACCGTCTTTGTGGTATCGCAAAACCCCGACTCGCTGACCACAGCCTTGCCGGCGAGGTATAACGAGTCCCCGTTCGTCGATGTATAGTTGTCGTCGCACAGCCCCGAGATCTTCGGCCACCCGTAGTTCGTACCGGCCGTAAGGATATTCACCTCGTCATCCGACCGGTCGCCGTGTTCACAACTGTAAAGGATATACGAAGCGCCGCCATCCACCGACCCGAACGCCAGGCCCTGCGGATTGCGGTGTCCGAAAGTATAAATGGCGCTCCGCGTCGAAGCCCCCGGCGTAGACGGGAAAGGATTATCGGCCGGTATCCACTCATATCCCGAAGGCTGCGAAAGATCGGGCTCCGTGTTCAGCCGGAGCGTCTTCCCCTCGATGACGGTCGTATCCTGTGCAAACTCGGCACGACAGATATTGGCCAGCTGACCCGCACCCATGTCCCCGATCGAATAATAAAGATGGTATTTGCCGTCGCTTTCCGGCAACGGGCTGATCCTTATCCGGCCCGAGTTATGGTCATTGCTCCCGTCCAGACCGGAGATCACATCATCCATATAGGTCAGCGTGCCATCCGTAAAATTGTATT
>DASZYU010000272.1:0-25036 GCA_035545215.1 Puia sp. | reverse complement strand
TGATCAAAGTGGACCCGGACCGGATGCGGGCGCATAACCTGACGCCCGACCAGATTGTCGCCGCCCTGCGCGTGAATAACCAGGCGACACCTGCGGGGAATGTGCGGATCGGCAACATCAACTACCTGACGCCGACCAATACGACGATCGCGACCGTGAAGGAGTTCGAGGATATACCTATCTACGCCAACGGCGTTCAGAATATCTATCTGAAAGATGTGGCCACGGTGGAAGACGGCGGGGATATCCCGCTGGGGTATGCGCTGGTCAACGGCAAACGGTCGATCTATCTGCCGATCACCAAGGCGGCTGCCGCGTCGACATGGGAAGTGGTCCAGAACCTGAAAAAGGCGATACCGCGGTTCCAGGCGCAGCTGCCGGAGGATGTGAAGCTGTCGTATGAATTCGACCAGTCCACGTATGTCATCAACTCCGTCAAGAACCTGTTGTCCGAAGGCGCCATCGGCGCGTTGCTGACGGGTCTGATGGTATTGTTGTTCCTCGGCGATCTGCGCGGCGCGGCGATCGTGATCCTGACCATACCGATATGCGTCATCTCGGGCGTATTGTTCCTTACGCTCTGTCACCAGACGGTCAATATCATGACATTGAGCGGTCTGTCGCTGGCCATCGGGATACTCGTCGATGAATCGACGGTGACGATCGAGAATATCCACCAGCACCTGGCGATGGGGAAGCCCAAATCGCTGGCCATCTGGGATGCCTGCCGGGAGATCGCGTTCTCCAAGCTGTTGATCCTTTTTTGTATCCTCGCCGTCTTTGCGCCGGCCTTCTCGATGGGCGGCATACCGGGATCGTTGTTCCTGCCGTTGTCGCTGGCGATCGGTTTTTCGATGATCACCTCGTACCTGATGGCGCAGACCTTCGTGCCTGTGCTGGCCAACTGGGTGATGAAGGGGCACCGCAAACATGGCGGACAGTTGTATGCGTCGGATGACGAAGAGTTCCGTGCTTCCGGGCTCACGGCTGCGGATGAGGCGAGCGCGGCGGAGGAAAAACATAAATTGCTCGAGCACGGAACGGGCAAGGATGGCAAAGAGACGCGGTTCGACCGGTTCCGCAAACGGTTCATCCGGTTCCTCGACCGCATTTTTCCATACCGTATGCCGATCGCGCTCCTGTATATGGTGCTGGGTCTTGGCGGCGCTTACCTGATGATCAATACCATCGGGCGCGACGTCTTGCCGAAATCGAACCAGGGGCAGTTTCAAGTCCGGATGCGCGCCCCGGCGGGAACGCGGTTCGAACGTTCGGAAGATTATATGGTACGGACGCTGCATATCCTCGACTCGATGGTGGGGCATCAAAATGTTGCGGTGACCTCGGCGATGGTCGGCATGCACAGCCCGCAGTTCTCGACAGACCCTATCTATCTGTTCATGGCCGGCCCGCAGGAAGGGGTTTTGATGGCGAGTTTCAAGGAAGACTTCAAAGTGGACATGGACGACTTCAAGGAGGCGTTCCGGCGCAGGATCGCGCGCGATATGCCTTTCCTGAAAGTGTCGTTCGAACCGATCGAACTGACGGACAAGATCCTAAGCCAGGGTTCGCCGACGCCGATCGAAGTGAAGATCATGGGGAAGAACAAGAAGATCAACGAAGAATATGCGGACAAGGTAATCGCGAAGCTGAAGGAGATCCCGTATCTGCGGGACGTCCAGCTGGATGAGGCCACGCATTACCCTGCGCTGGACATCCATATCGACCGTATCCGGGCCGCTCAACTGGGAACGACCGCGGATGTCATCAGCCGGTCGCTGATCGCGGCGACCTCGTCTTCGAGGTATACGGAGAAGAGTCTGTGGATCGATCACAAATCGAACCTTTCGTACAATGTGCAGGTGGAAGTGCCGACGAACGTCATGACCAGTATCCATGATGTCGGCGAGATCCCGATCGTTCCGAATGCCTCGCGCCCGGTATTGAGCGATGTGGCGACCATCACGCCCGACTCGGTATATGGCGACAATGATGATATCGGGGCTACGCCGTTGCTTTCGGTGACCGCCAGTTTGTACAAAAAGGACCTCGGGCATGCGACCGTCGATGTGCAGCATGCACTGGAATCGCTGGGCAAGCTGCCGAGGGGGCTTGTTATCGAGACGAGGGGTCTGACGACGGTCCTTACCGAAACACTGGACAGTCTTCAAACGGGATTGATCGTGGCCATCGTCGTGATCTTTCTGATGCTGGCCGCGAATTTCCAGTCCTTCAAAGTGTCGCTGGTCACCTTGTGTACGGTGCCGGCGGTGTTGCTGGGTTCGATCGGCATCCTGATGCTGACGGGGTCGACGCTGAATCTGCAATCGTATATGGGCATGATCATGTCGGTTGGGGTGAGTATTTCGAACTCGGTGTTGCTCGTTACGAATGCGGAAGAACTGCGGAAGCATTCTGGCAATGCGCTGGCGGCGGCGAGGGAAGCGGCGGCTTCGAGGATGAGGCCGATCCTGATGACCAGTGTTGCGATGGTCGTGGGCATGATACCGATGGCCTCGGGTTTTGGCGAGGGTGGGGACCAGGCGGCCCCGTTGGGTCGGGCGGTGATCGGCGGGCTGATCGCGAGTACCTTCGCGGCGTTGTTCCTGTTACCGCTGATCTTTGCCTGGGTACAGGGCAAGACGTCGACGGAGTCGGTCTCGCTGGATCCATCGGATAAAGAAAGTAAACATTATATATCGTCACTTTATGAACAGGATGAAAAATAAGCGGTCGGTTGTCGCCGGGTTCGCGGTGCTTTGTGCGGCGGGGATTTGGACCGGCTGTTCGAATTCGGAAAGAGAAAAAGGGGCCCAACCGGATACCGGTGCCGCGGCGGTGGCAACGGCGGGTCGTCCGGACAGTGCCGGGACTGCGGCGGCCACGTTTGTCTTGCGAAAGGGCCGGTTCTCCACCGACCTGCACGTGCCGGGGGAGCTGATCGCCTACCAGCAGGTGGATCTTTATGCGAAAGTGAGCAGTTTCGTGAAGAAGCTGTACGTGGATGTCGGTTCCGAGGTCCGGGAAGGGCAGCTGCTGGCGACGATGGAAGCGCCCGAACTGGAGAGTCAGCTGGCGAGTGCGCGGTCGAAGATGAAATCGCAGGAAGCGGTCTATATCGCGAGCAAATCGAATTACGACCGGGTGGTGGAGACGAGCAAAACGCCGGGAACGATCTCGCAGAATGACATCGATCAGGCGGATGCGCGGCAGAAATCGGATATGGCGCAGTGGGACGCGGCAAAGGCAGCCTACAATGAAGTTGCGGCGACCATCAACTATCTCGAGATCAGGGCGCCGTTCAGCGGCGTGATCAGCGCGAGGAATGTCAACCCGGGCGCGTATGTCGGGCCTGCGGGAAAGGGATCGGACCAGCCTATGTTCACGCTGCAGGAACAGAAACATATGCGGCTGGTGATATCCGTGCCCGAGGCGTACACGGGTTATCTGTCGGATAAGGACAAAGTGAATTTTACGGTGAAGGCGCTGCCGACCCAGGTCTTCACCGCGCAGGTGCGCCGGCTCGCGGGGGCATTGGACAATCGTCTGCGCGCCGAGCGGGTAGAAATGGATGTATACAGCAATGACAAGAGCCTGTTGCCGGGAATGGTCGCGGAAGTCGATCTGCCGTTGCCGGACAGGGACAGCAGTTTTGTCGTGCCGGGCACGGCCGTCGTCGATGGAACCGAACGGCGGTTTGTGATCCGGGTGACGGACGATCACAAGGCTGAATGGATCGATGTGCAGACGGGGCGGTCGCAGGGTGGTAAGGTCGAGATATTCGGGAAGGGTCTTCGCGAAGGCGACCGGCTCGTGACGGCGGCCAATGAGGAGATCAGGGACGGCGCGCCGGTTCAATAGGATGTTGGGCAGGGCTGGGTGGTGAGAGCGGCGCCCAGTAGTTGCCCGACAGAATGATCAGATCGATCATCTTGATGCTGTTGTCATAGTAATCGAAGTCTTTTCGTTTGAAGCCCACGATATAATCCCAGAGTTTGTTGAGCCATTGTTGGTTTTGCGGATCGGCCATGGCTGCCACTGCGAAGGGGCAGATGAAGCAAAGCGCCTCGAAGTAGCGGTGCGGGAGGTCTTCGCCCGAGAGGTTGTATCCTGCCGAAATATTGTCCGGGTTGTCTTTGGTGGTCTCGCGGATCCACGGGTTGATCCGGCTGAGGAAATCGGCCGCGCGTTTGTCACCCGACACGAGATAGTCGGCGGCGATACGCCAGGGTACGCGGCAGGCGTTGAAATTGTATTTCCCGTCATATTTGGATTCGAGGTAATTGGGCTGTGCGGGGACGGCGGAGATGTCGTCATCCGCGGGCGTCGAAAGGTCGTTGCCGTCGCCGCCGTGCGGTGCGGGAGGAGCAGGAGCGCCGCTGTACCCTTGTCCGGGGTGCAGCCGGATGTTCTTTATAAAATCGGGGACCAGGCCTGCGTCGGGGCTATACGTATCCTGCATGTAGCGGAAGACGCGGTAGTTGTTATCGAGAACGGTGTCCCAGACGGGATCGCCGCTCGCCTCGCGGAAGGCGCGGATATGATCGGGCATGAAGTCGGAGGACCGCATGTCGAAATAGTCCCTGCTTCCCGGCGTCTCGGCATTGGCCTCCATCACGGTGCGCGTGACCGGGTTGATCTCTTCGCCAAGGATGGAGCGGATCATCTCGATCGCTTTCTGTCGATACGGGATATTGCTGTGTCTGCCCCATTGCGCGTCGGCGAGCAACAGCGCGAACGCGATGTCCATGTCGCCGTCGGTAGCCGTACCGCCGTCCACGCTCCGGCAGTAGCGGGTCTGCATCCAGGCCATGAGATTGGGACTTGTGTTGCTCGGATGCGACTGTACGTAACGGTACAGATCGTCGAATGTTTGCTGTGCGGTCGAATCGAACCCGGCCATGAGCGCGACGATCAGCATGCCGTAACCCTGGCCTTCGGAAACGCAAATGTTCCGGCCCGATGTGCCCTCGAACCATACGTATTTTTCATTCGGCGTGCAGCCCGGAAGGATGTAGTGTTCTTTCCACTGGCGGTAGAACGAGCGGACGGTGTCGTCCATCGCTTCGCGGCTGATGTGATCGGGGAGGATCGCCCCGCCGAGATACGTTGTGTGTTGCGGGAAGGGATGAGAGGGCGCGGTGTGGGAAAGACGCATGTCGCCCGGCAGGGAATCGGTCCGGATGGAGACGCTTGTTTTCACAGGAGTGGGAAGGCCAACGGCCAGTGTCAATGCCATGCCCCACGAAGCTACAGCTGCTGAAATACCATGCATGGGAAAAAATTAACATAGTAAAGGTAGCAAAAGCTATGCCGGTGCGAAAAAACAACCGGACGATGTGTATAAAGACCTCTGCGCGCGAACATGCGACGGCTTTTGCATACGGCGAATGTTTGAAGACCGTGGGCGGCGGCGGCGAATGCGTTAGTATTGGTTGGACGGTTTCGTCTTCAGTGTATCGAAATACTGGTAGCCGTTGCCCTGGTCGTCGCCCTGTGCGCCGGGGGGCGGTGGTTTTTGGTATTGCCCGCTGTAATCGTATTGCAGGGCGGCATTGAGACTGTCGGGCTGGGCGAAGATGGCGGCCTTGTTCAGGCCGAGCGATTTATCGGCCAGGGCTAACCGAAAGAAGTTTTCCCAGATGGGCCGGGCGATATGGCCCCCGTCGGAGGAGCGGCCTTCGAGCTGGATGAAGCGGTCGTCGCATCCGACCCAGGCGCCTGCGAGGAGCTGCGGCGTGTAGCCCATGAACCAGGTGTCGGCGTTGTCGTTTGTCGTACCGGTCTTGCCTCCCATTTGGGCGAGGCCGAGGCGTTGGCGGAGGCCCGCCGCCGTTCCGAAATCGCAGGTGCCCTGCATCATCCGGGTCATGGTATAGGCCGTGGACTGGCTGAGGACCTCTTTGTGTGCGGGAACGAAGGAGGCGAGCAGGTTGCCGTGTTTGTCGAGGATGCGTGCGATGTAATAGGGATCGGTGTGGACGCCTTCGGTGGGGAACATCGTATACCCGCCGAGCATCTCGTATAGCGAAAGTTCGCATGCGCCAAGCGCCATGGAGGGATAGGGCTGAACCGTCGTCGGGATACCCACCTGTTTGAGGAATTCGGCGAAACGTTGGGGTCCCTGTGGACCGAAGGATTTCATCAGATAGGCCGCCACCTCGTTAATGGACCAGGCCAGGCCATAGGCCATCGGGTAGGGGCCGGGTTCCCAGTGCGAACCGCTTTTCGCGGGTACGTAGGCGTTATATTCGGGGAAGAACTGCTGGATGGCGGGGCATTGGGTCGTGGGCGTGAAATTGAAGTCTTCGATGGCCAGGCTATACAAATACGGTTTTATCGAGCTGCCGACCTGGCGTTTGGTGCCCAGGTTGACGTGATCGAATTTGAAGGTGCGGAAGTCGATGCCCCCGACCCACGCTTTTACGGCGCCGGTGAACGGATCCATGACCATGAACCCTGTCTGGAGCATCTGCCGGTTGTACCTGATCGAATCCAGCGGCGTCATCACCGTGTCTTTCTCGCGCGCAGCGTTCCAGGCGAAGACCTTCATGCGAACGGGGATATTGAACGTGTTTCGGATCCCGGCGTCGGACATGCCGGCGTCCTCTTCGTTCTGCCAGCGTTCGCTGTTGCGCATGGCGGCGTCGAGGATATTTTTGTGCGCGTCCCAGACGGAACCGCTGCGAATGTTGTGTTGTCCGTCGAGCATTTTCTGGAGGACGGGCATTTGCAGGTTGACGGCTTCATCGGCGTAGGCCTGCATGCGGGGATCGATGGTGGTGTAGATCTTGAGTCCGTCCTGGTACAGATTGTACGGTTTACCTGTCGCAGGGTTGGTATGTTCCTTGCACCATTTTTTGAGATCGCCGCGCAGGATGTCGCGGAAATAGGGGGCGAGGCCGTTGTTCTCATCGAGTTTGCGGTAGTGGCTCATGTCGATGGGTTTGGCCTTGAGCAAAGCCGCATCCTGGTCGGAAAGATAGTGGTTCGACACCATGCGGTTGAGAACGACGTTGCGGCGTTCGGTCGCGGCCCTCGGATTGGTGCGCGGATTGAAAAAGCTCGGGTTATTGACCATGCCGACGAGGACGGCCGCTTCATCGACGGAGAGGCTGTCGGGCTCCTTCTGGAAAAAGGTGCGCGCCGCGCCGCGGATACCATAGACGTTGTCGCTGAACGAGACGTCGTTGAGGTAGAGCGTCAGGATCTCCTCCTTGGTGAAGTTGCGTTCGAGTTCGATCGCGATGATCCATTCCTTCAGCTTTTGGATGACGCGGCTGAGACGGTTGTGCGAACGTTCGCCGTTGAACATATTGAGCGCGAGCTGTTGTGTAATGGTGCTGCCGCCGCCGTCCCTGCCGAACAGGAGGATGGCCCGGAGGACCGCCTTGACATCGATGCCGGAATGCTCGTAGAAGCGCTCGTCTTCGGTGGAAACCAGCGCGTGGATCACATTGGGAGAAATATCCTTGTAGGCGACGTCGAGACGGTTGCCTTTGGCGGTGTAGTATTTGCCCATCGAGGTCCCATCGGCGGCATAGACCTCCGAGGCCAGGACGAGGGACGGGTTCTCCAGCTCATGCAATGAGGGCAGCTGGCCAAAGGCGCCGGAGGCGATCAGGGCAATGAGGCCGACGAAAGCGAGGAGGCCGGAGAATAAGAGGATCCAGAAGACGCGGATCAAGGTGGCTTTGCGCATAGGTAAATAACGCCTAAGATCGGCAAATCGCGCATAAAACCGTGTAAAATTTAGCTAAAACGGGGGTGCAGGCGGGGCGGGTGCGGGGCGTTCGGCGTCAAAAGACCCTTTCGCGGATGCGGAGCATGAACGGCTCGCGGAATTTTTCGCTGATCGGGATTTGTTTGGGGCCGATGAACACATGGTTGTCCCGGATCGAGTCCAGGCGGGCGATGTTGACGATATACGAATTGTGGACGCGCGCAAAGCTGGAAGAGAGTTGTTCTTCGATGTCTTTCAACCGGCGGTAAATGAGCAGTTTTTGGGTAGGGGTCACCAGCCGCGCGTATTCTTTTTCGCCTTCGAAATAGAGGATGTCCTTCAGCAGGACCTTGTGGAGCATCCGGCCCGATTTGATGAAGAAATATTCGTCCTCGGGGGGCTGGGCTGTTGCCGTATGCGTCGTATGTTCGGCGGGTGCAGGTTCGGGGCGGGCAAAATGGGCCTCGATCTTTTGCATCGCGGCGTAAAAGCGTTTGAGGGTGATCGGTTTCAGCAGGTAGTCGATGGTGGGGAAGCCGTAGCTATCCGCGGCATATTCGGAATAGGCCGTGGTGAAGACGATACTGGTGCGGGGCGGGAGCAGCGGCGCCATCTCGATGCCGGTGAGGTGCGGCATATTGATGTCGAGGAAGACGAGATCGACGGGATAGGCGCGGAGAAAGGCGAGGGCTTCGCGGGCGTCATAGCATTTGCCGCGGATCTCCCACCCGGTGTTTTGGCGGATGAACATCTCGATCAGGCCGACAGCGTTGGGTTCGTCGTCGACGATCAGGCATTGGAGACTCATAGCAGCGGAATTTTTAAGAAGGCCTGAAAATGCGTTTCGGTCCGGACGGTCGACAGCGTGAAGCGGTCGCCGTACAATAAAGATAGCCGTTTTTCCAGATTGCGCAGGCCGAAACCCGGTTTCGTCGACGCGGGTGGGTCGCGGGGGAGAGCGTTCCCTGTGGTGAAGAGCAGGCTTCCGTCCTGCTGGATGAGCGAAAGGCTGATCCGGTTGCCTTCCGCGCCGCGGTCGATACCGTGTTTGAACAGGTTTTCCACGAAGGTCATCAGGAGCATGGGCGGAATAAAGGGATCGCCCTGGAAGAACTTTTCGAAAACCACGGTGACGCCGTGACGGATGCGGATTTCTTCGAGCGCGATGTAGTTCTCGAGGAACTTGATCTCGGTGGAGAGGGATACTTTTTCTTTCGGGCTTTCGTCGACGAAATAGCGCATGATATCGGAAAGACGGCCGATCAGCAACGCGGTACGCGGCGCCTCGCGGTAGGCTTCGTAATAGATATTGTTCAGCGTATTGAATAGGAAATGCGGTTGCACCTGCGATTTGAGCAGATTGAGCTCTGCCTGGCTCTTTTGTTCGAGCATTTGTTCCGCCTGGCGTTTGATCCGGAAATAGGCGAGGGCGATGCGGAAGACGAAGCTGAGCAAAAAGATGACGAGACCCGCGATGGAAAAATAGAGATAGGTGGCCAGGGTGACGATCTCGGGTGTTTTGGCGAACCAGCGGTTATAGATGCCCGTGTTGATCAGCGTCCGGGCGATGCCGCAGCCCGCGAGCAGGGCGACGGAAGCGAGTATATAGATGGGCAGGCGATTCTTTTCATAAAGACCTGGAAACAGGAAGAGGATATTACCGTAGATGATGATCGCATAAAAAACACAGTTGGTCCCGCTCCAGATGAGGGCCTGCCAGAAGCCATCCTCCGGCAGGTAGGTCAGCAGGTTGAACAGAAATACGAAGCCCCGGATGATGATCTGCAGTTGGAGGGGGGTGGCCCTGGCGATGCGCATGGGGCGAAAATACTATGGTTTTGACCGGATGAAAGAGGAATTCAACCCCGGGGCGCGCCGATTCAACGGATGTTTTTGCCTTGCCGGCGGCATTTGCCGTGCGGCGGGTAGATTTTTGCGGTCGACTTATGAACAGATAGTGCCGTCTTCGCAGGTGCAAACCAATGAGAATCAATGGAAGACTGCGGAAACTTATAAACATTACAAACTTAATTAATGTAATACTATTTGCGCTGATTTCAAAAAACCTATATCTTTACCCTGACATAAAATATATTAATACGAAATTAATATGATTACGAGTAAGATCACTTTGAAGCGGATATTGCCCTTCCTGTTGCTAGCCGCCATCGCGGTAGCGGCGATTTTCGTTCCCAGTTTCGCGCCGAGTCTCGAGGATAGGAAATACAATTCGGCGGATGTGACCTGGCTGTTGGTGGCGACGGCGCTGGTGTTCATCATGACGCCTGCGCTGGCTTTTTTTTATGGCGGGATGGTCAACCGGAAGAATGTGTTGTCGACGATGATGAAAAGCGTCGTAGCGGCCGGGGTGGTCGGCGTGTTGTGGATCGTAGTCGGTTATAGTCTATGTTTCGGGGATTCGATCCATGGGGTGATCGGCAACCCCATGACGCATTTGTTTTATAAAGGGGTCGTGTCGGGGGCGCCGTGGGGGCCCGCACCGACGGTTCCGAAGGCGTTGTTCTCGATGTTCCAGCTGATGTTCGCGATCATCACGCCCGGGCTTGTGGTGGGCGCGATAGCCGAGCGGATGCGATTCACGGCTTATGTCCTGTTCACGGTTTTATTCAGTCTTCTCGTCTATGCGCCGCTGGCGCACTGGAGCTGGCATCCGGACGGTTTCCTCGCAAAGATGGGCGCGCTCGATTTCGCCGGCGGCACCGTGGTGCATATCTCGGCGGGTTGTGCGGCGCTCGCGGGAGCGCTGGTGCTGAAACGCCGGAAGGTCCATATGAACCGGCAGGAAACGCATCCCGCCAACATCCCCTATGTGCTGATCGGTACGGGGCTGTTGTGGTTTGGCTGGTTTGGTTTCAACGCCGGCAGCGCGTTGGGTGCGAACCAATTGGCAGTTTCCGCTTTTTCCACCACGAATACGGCTGCGGCCGCTGCGGGCTTGTCGTGGATGTTCTTTGACGTATTGCGCGGCAAGAAGCCCTCGGTCGTCGGTTTTTGTGTCGGGGCGGTGGTTGGTCTGGTAGCGATCACTCCTGCGGCGGGGTATATCGCGATACCGCAGAGCATCTTTGTCGGGGTGCTGGCGGCGGTGATCTCGAACATGGCCGTGCATTTCAAGGCGACGAAAACGGTCCTCGACGACACGCTGGACGTGTTCCCCTGTCACGGTATCGGCGGGATGGTCGGGATGCTCCTGACGGGTGTCTTTGCCACGCTGACCGTGAACAAAGCAGGGGCAAACGGGCTGTTGTACGGCAATCCTTCGTTCTTCTTTATACAGCTGAAAGCGATGGGCTGCGCGGTCGTTTATAGCTTCACCGTCTCTTACGGTATCTTCCGGCTGATCAATTTCATCGTTCCTTTGCGGGTCAGCGACAAAGAAGAGGAAGAGGGTCTGGATGCGAGCCAGCACGACGAGAAGTATACGCAGGGTACGTTGCTCGTGGCCACGCCGAAGGGACTGAAGGAGCACGAAATCCTATAAAGAGAGACTCACATCGATATCCCGGGGCCGGCGTCAGCCGGCCCTTTCTTTTATCCCTGAGCCGGGGCTTTCTTTATCTTTGCGGTGAATACCGATATTTTATGATCACGGAAAACGTACTGGCGGAAGCAAGGAAGCTGTGGGATTATCATCACCTGTACCAGGAGCCGGCGCCCTCCGATTGTATCCTCGTCCTGGGGAGTCACGATCTGCGGGTTGCCGAAAGGGGAGCCGAGCTGTATCTCGAAGGGTGGGCCCCCATCCTTATCTTTTCCGGCGGGCTGGGCAATGTCACGAAAGGTATATGGAAAGACCCGGAAGCGGACCGGTTTGCGCGGATCGCGCTGGACATGGGTGTCCCTTCGGAAGCGATATTTATCGAAAATCAATCGACCAATACGGGCGAGAACATCCTGTTCACCGGGCGTATGCTCGAGGAAAAGGGTTTGCACCCCCAGTCGTTCATCCTCGTTCAAAAACCGTTTATGGAACGCAGGAGCTACGCCACCTTCAAAAAACACTGGCCCGGCAAAGACCTGATCGTCACCTCTCCGCGGATCGCATTCGAAGACTATCCCACCGAAGAGATACCGATGGAACGCGTGATCGAGATCATGGTCGGCGATCTGCAGCGTATCCGGATCTACCCCGAGAAAGGTTTCCAGATACCACAGGAGATACCCGGCGAGGTCTGGCGGGCTTACGAGCAGCTGGTGGCCTGGGGGTTTACCCGTCACCTGGCAAAGGCGTAAGGGGCAAGAGCGTCGACTCAAGCCGCGCCATTGGCCTGTCGCGGGGCAGGCGTTGGCCCGAGACATGCGGCCGGTCACGGGCACGCGTCGTCACTCCGGAATGCCCAAAGCGTTGCAAACTTCTTTACAGCTGATCCGGCTGTAGCGGGCGGCTGCTTGTTCGGCGTGCGTCAACCCAACGAAAGTTATCCTCCCCGTGGCGGGTCTTGCCAGTAAGCGGTATTTTCGTCAAAATCTGTTTGAAACGGGCTAAAATGCGTTCGCGTGGAACGGGGTTATTGCAGGAACTTCGATATCGAGCATGTCTAACCATCCAACACGTCTTCTTTTTGGCTTCGTGGTGGGGGCCGCACTCCTGCGGGTCGGTCCGGTTGGTGCGCAGCCGATCGTGTCGGCGGGAGCGCCCGCCGAGCTACTCGTCCGGGCAGCGGGTGCGCATTCGGTCCGGATCACGCTAAAGCCGCTGTCCGGCCGCACCGAACTACCGTATAGTCCCGCGCTGGCGGATCGTCATTGGCCGGCAGCTGTCGTCGCACTCACCGAACTACCGGGACCGGTTCGCCGACCGGTGGGCAAACTGGTTGTAACCGTTACCCCGTCGCCGCTGACCGTCACCGTTACCACGAAGGATGGGCAGCCGGTGCAACGGCTCGTTTTTGGGGATTCGAGTTTTTCGTTTTCGCTGGATGATGCCCCGGTGTTGGGTTTGGGGGAAGGTGGTCCCAAACCGGCGCGTGGCGAGAAATGGCGCGGGGCGCCGATCGAATTCGACCGCCGGGGGCGTCTGCACCAAATGCAGCCCCGCTGGCAGAGCGATGCATACGGATCGCGCAACCCGGTGCCGCTGCTGATCGGTACGAAGGGCTGGGCATTGTTTGTGGCCAGTCCGTGGGGAGCCATCGATCTGAGCGATGCGAACCATGGCGTATATCTTCCCTGGAAACCGAAAGCAGCCGATATACCGCAGCAAAACGAGCGCAACCAGGGTTTGGCGCTGGCGAAGGGGCTTCCGCCTGCGGATTCGGTGGTGCCGGGTTTGTACGATGTCTTTGTTTTCGATGCGCATTCGCCGGCTGCGTTTGAGAAAGACCTGTCGGAGCTCACGGGGCCCACCGTTCTGCCGCCGAAATGGGCGCTCGGTTACATGCAATCGCACCGTACGATTAAGGATGAACGCTATATCCTCGGTATCGTCGACAGCTTCCGTTCGAGGCGGCTGCCAATCGACGCGGTCATCTATCTCGGGACGGGTTTCACGCCGCAGGGGTGGAACACCAAACAGCCTTCTTTCGATTTCAACCCGGCGGTGTTCCATCGTGACCCGGCGGCGGTGCTGGCGGATCTGCATGCGTTGCATGTCAAAGTGGTATTGCACATGGTGCCCTATGACCGCGACCGGCTGCCGACCTTGCATGGCAGTATCCCGGCCGCGCCGGGCGAGACGCTGGATGCGGGGCACATTGCGCGTTACTGGCAACTGCATGTCCCGGTGATGAAAGCGGGCGCGGACGCGTTCTGGCCCGATGAGGGCGATTGGTTCAATCTTTATGAGCGGGTCAAGCGGCACCAGCTGTATTACCAGGGGCCGTCGACGACCTTCCCGAATATCCGTCCGTGGAGTCTGCATCGCAACGGTTACCTGGGTGTCGCGCGGTGGGGCGGATGGATCTGGTCGGGCGACACCGAATCGTCGTGGAAGACGCTGGAGGGGCAGATCGCGGTGGGCATCAATCATTCGCTGAGCCTGAGTCCCTGGTGGGGCTCGGATATCGGCGGTTTTTATCCCAACAGCGAGAAAACGGGCGAGCTGTACGCGCGGTGGTTCCAGTTCGGGGCCTTCTGCCCTTCTTTCCGCAGTCATGGCCGGACGACCATGACGATCCTGCCGTGGGGTTGGGGGCAGGGCGATCGCGGCGACCTGGAGACTTCCACCCGGCCGGGGCCCGACAGCGCGACGCGCAACGTGCTCCTCTCATCGATGAACGATCCGCGAATAGAGCCTGTCGTCAAAAAATACGATGAGCTCCGTTACCAACTGTTGCCCTATACGTATACGTTAGCCTGGGAGGCGCGAACGACGGGTATGCCGCTGATGCGCGCGTTGTGGTTGCACTACCCGGACGACCCGGTGGCGCGCGGCATGGGCAGCGAGTATCTCTGGGGCCGGGATCTGCTGATCGCGCCGGTGTTCGAAAAAGGGGCCACGAGCCGGGCCGTGTATCTTCCTGCGGGCATGTGGTATGACTGGTGGTCGGGCGAAGCGGTCATGGGCGGGAGGACCGTGCGGCGGGCGGTCGATCTGTCGATCCTGCCGATCTATGTGCGCGCGGGAGCGATCATCCCGTTCGACCCTGTGCGGCAGTATACGTCGGAGCCGGTGAGTGAGCCGACGACGCTGCGTCTTTATCCGGGCGCGGACGGGAGCTTTACGCTTTACGATGACGACGGCATCAGCCAGGAATATCTGCGGGGGCTCGGCACCTGGATCCGTCTTTCGTGGGACGACCGCGGGCGGGTGCTCACGCTGCAGCCCGGCGCGTCAAAATACGGGGTCAGCCAGCCGGTGCACCGGGTGTTCGTCGTGCGGGATATGAGCAGGACGGGGGCGGAAGGCAGAGTCATTCGGTATAATGGGAAAAAAATGCAGGTGTCGGGGTTATGAACGGCGCGGGTCGGTGGGCGGCGCTGCGCATCATTTATTCCTTCCGGTCTCGCCGGGATACAAGGTTTTCACGGTATCGCTCTGCGTGATCCTTTTGGTGTCGATGTCCATTGCGGAGAGCTTGCCGGTAAAGGCCGCGCCGCTGTCCATGTCCCACACGTTGCAACAGTGCATGGGCAGGTCGACACCGTAGTTGGTCGTCGGTGTATGTCCGATGAATATCTCTTTGTACAATTGAAGCCGCTGCGGATAGTAGGGACTGTCGGGAGGAAGCCGGTCGTCGGTCGCCAGCGCGGTTTCCCAGAGGGTCCTGTCCCACCAGAAATTGCTTTCAAAGTGTTCGGCGGACGGACCGTGAACGGAGCAAAAACCGGCGTGGACGAAGAGAAGCCCTTCTTCTTCGACGTATGAGCGCAGGCCGTCGAAGAACTGCAGGTGCCGGTCGAGTTCGGGCGCCGTAATCCCTTTATAGCTGAGCATCGTGGCGGCGCCGCCGTGTTGCAGCCAATCCGCGGATGCGCCCCATCCTTCGAGCCATTCTTCGCACCAGACGTCGTGGTTGCCGCGAATAAAAACGCAATCGTGCCGGGCAGCGAGTTCCAGGATGTATTCGATGACCTGCCGGGACTCCGACCAGCCGTCGACGTAATCGCCGAGAAAGATCAGGCGGTCGCCCGGTCGCGGCGCGACGCGTTCGACCAGCTGTTGCAGCGCGCGGAGCGCGCCATGGATGTCGCCTATCACAAAGGTTCTTGCCATTGCCATCTTAAAAATAGCTATTTTGCGACATGCCCGGAAAATACCGATTGTATTGTTTGCTCCTGCTGTTGCCCGTATTGGGCGGGTGTATCTTCCGTGGAAATCCGCTGACCCATCTTTGGTTCTATGGTTATGGTTCGGGGCCGGGGGATGACGGCGGACTTACGCCTGCCAATTTTTTGGAATTGCGGTCCGATGGCTCCTATACGCGGGACTTCGGCCGGTATGAATTTGGCAGCTGGAAAAGAAAGGACATGCGGCTTTTCCTGACCGACCAGCAGCACAAGACGTATGTCTATGCGATCAGGAGCCTTACGCCGGAAGACCTGCAGCTGACCGTGGCGAAAGACCGCATCGGTTATTTCAGCGGGTTCCCGCTGCCCGCCGACAGGCCGGCGGAGGATCCGTTTTCGCCGGTGAACAATCAATGGCGGGTGCCGGCCACGCACAAGGAGAGCGATGCGGAGATCCGGCAACGGCTGCTGAATCACTGCCGGTTCTGGGATGTCTATTTCAGCTGGGCGCTGAATAAGAAACTGGATGCGGTAGATGTGCGGAGCACCCCGACGGCGATCAGGATCTATGGCAACGGCTTTGGCCTGATCCCGGTAGAGGAATTGTCTCCGCGGTGGAAAGGCCTGTTCTTCGATGAGGAAGATTGCCGGAAGGCCAACGATCTGATCAAGGACATCTTCGAACACAAAACAATCGCCTGGGCGCATACCGACAGCAAGTACAAGCTATTCATCGGCGCATTTCAACAGTTGGAACAAATCCTCCGCCGATAAACGCAGAACCGTAACGCGCCTTCAAACTATGAAAAAAAGCCTCTATCTCCCGATGGCCTGGCTGTTCCTGACGCTAGGCGCATGTAAACCCGACAAGCCGGGCACCCAAATCTGGATGTATACGAGCGATTTCGATCGTTCGCAGGAGCACGACACGCTGCTCACGAACGCGAGTTTCCTCGACCTCGGCCCGGACGGGCGGTTTACACAGGATTTCGGCCGCTTTGAATACGGCACCTGGAATATCCAGGATCAGCGGTTGTACCTGACCGATCAGCACCGGAAGACCTATGTCTACCGGGTGGCCGATCTGCAGAAGAAAACGTTGTTCCTGCAACTGGGGGAAGGCAACCGGGTTGGCGGGTTCCGCGGGCTCGGCGTTCCCCCGGGCCCGGCGGAAAAAGATCCGTTCTCGGTAGAGAACAATCAATGGCGGATCCGGCCTATGCACCGCGAAAGCGATGCGGAGCTGCGTCAGCGGCTGGTGCAGCATTGCCGGTTCTGGGAGCGATATTTTACATGGACGCAGGAGGCGGGGATCGAAGAGGTGGAGGTGCGGGATGTGCCGACATCCCTGAAAGTGTATGCAAACGGTTTCGGCATCAAACATTTCGACGACCAGCCGGCGGAATGGAAATCTTTCTTTTATGATGAACGGGATTGCCGCCGGGCAGACAGCATCATCAAACATGCCTTCCGGACGCACGATATCGTGTGGCCGAAGACGGATGACGATGTAAAAAAGCTGATCAGCGGGTGTCAGCAGGTGCAGCGATGGCTGCAATGAACGTCAGCGATCGTGCGTGCGGAGGAAACCCTGGCCGCGGACAATGCCGCAGCATAACGCTATACCGATAAATAGACCGCCCATCCTTTTCATGGTCGAAAACTAGCCCTTTTTTTTAACTTTAGCTTACCCGAACGACTACTGCATATGAAACGACTGCCTTCTATCGATATAGCGCGAGGCCTGGTGATGGTCATTATGGCGCTCGATCATGCGCGAGACCTGCTGCACATCCATGCGAACCAAAGTCCCACGAATCTTGCGACGACGACGCCGATCCTTTTTTTCACGCGGTGGATCACGCATCTCTGCGCGCCGGCGTTCGTGTTCCTGGCCGGGATATCGGCTTACCTGTACCTGTACTCGAAGCCCGCGGCTGCTGGTGTGGATCCTCCAGGGGGTCCGGGCTCGCGACCGGGTTCGCCCGCGGACAGGGGCTCTCGCCGGGGTGCGGGTTCGCCAGGCGGTGTGGTTTCGCCGGCGGAAATGCGTTCGCGGCGGCGTTTCCTGCTGAGCCGGGGCATCGTGCTCGTGTTGCTGGAGTTCACGATCGTGAATTTCGGGATGTTCTTCGATACGAAGTTCAGGCTGCTGATCTTCGAGGTTATCGCGACGATCGGGACGGGGATGATCCTGTTGTCTTTTCTTTCACGGTTGCCGTTGAAGGCGGTGGTAGCGATCGCGGCGGTGCTCATCTTCTGTCATGACCTCTTCAACCCGGCCGCGTTGCCGGCCACGGGGCCGGTCCGTTTTATCGTCAGTCTGCTGCTCGGTCTGAATGTCTTCACTTTGAGCGCCGACCGGTTGTTCCTTGTAGCGTATCCGATCTTACCCTGGCTGGGCATCCTGCTGGCGGGTTATGCCGCCGGGCGGCTGTTCGCGGTGCCGGAGCAGCAGCGGAAGGTGGTATTCCTGCGGCTCGGGATTGCCGCGCTCGCCTTGTTCGTCTTGCTGCGGAGCATCAACGTCTACGGCGACCCGGGTGCGTGGGCGGCGCAGAAAGACGGGGTGTTCACCTTCCTTTCGTATATCAATGTCAGTAAGTATCCGCCGTCGTTGCTGTTCACGCTGGTGACGCTGGGCATCCTATTGCTCGTCCTGTCGGTGGTGGAAGGCCGGGACAACCGGGCCATGCGGTTCCTGCGGGTGTACGGGCAGGCGCCGATGTTCTATTTTGTCGTCCATTTTTACCTCCTGCATACGGTGATGCTCGCCATGGTGCTGTTACAGGGTCATCACTGGGCCGATCTGCCATTCGGCGGAGGTCAGTTCGGCCGTCCCGCGGGGGCGGGGCTTTCGCTGGCGGCGGTGTATGCGATCTGGGTCATCGTCGTCATCTTTATGTATCCCCTCTGCCAATGGTACGGGACGTACAAGCAACAACACCGGGAAAAGAAATGGCTGCGGTATTTGTAAGCCCGGAAAATGTAAATCCGGTGCGCTTCCGGCCGGGGGCGCCGGCGGAGGTCATCGGGGCGCTGATCCGGGCAACGGGCTGGCCCGCGGAGGTGCACAATACGCTGCTGAAGCGAGTGGAGGTGGAGTTGGTGGGGCAGGGCGCTGCCTGCGTCTAATCCGGGTCTTGCTGCATCAGTGCGCGCAGCCGGACCTCGTCATCGATGCGAAACTGTTTTCCCAGGGTAGTGACGATATTTTCGCGTGTCCATTCTTTCAATAACCGGAACACGGCCTCGTAGGTGGTACCGGCGTGACAGGCGATGTCGGTGCGGGTAATAGGGATGTTCACGTAGCCTTCGCTGTCCGTGCCGAACGTGTCGCGGATCGTGAACAAGGCATTTGCCACCCGGCCTTTTACGGGCACGAGCGCCAGGTCGTGCATCCTTTTTTCCGCCTTCTGCAGTTCGCCCGCATAGAGCCGCATCATCTCATACAGAAAGCCAATGTCGTTCCTGAAGAGCGTTTCGAGGAACTTATTGGGGATGAAACACGCGGTCGTTTCCTCGAGTACCGTCGCCGACACGGGAAAGCTGGCGGTTGAGCCATGGCCGCGATGTCCGACGACGTCGCCTTTCCGCGCGAAACGCAGGATGAACTCGTTGCCCGCTCCCCAGCTGCGATGGATCTTTGCAGCTCCGCCCGTAATAAAATAAATACCCCGGACCTTTTCTCCTTCGCGAAAGATGTGGTCGCCGCGCCGGAAATGGAGCAGTTTTCTTTCGGCGGCGATCTTATCCTTCCATTCGGGAAGAGAATATTTGCACAGAAAGCAGGTGCCCTGATCGCAATGGATGCTATTCATAGCCGCTAAATTGCTTTTCTTATTGTGTCTCCAGTCGTCCGATGGTGCGGATGGCCAGGGCTGCGTTCGAGGACAATCCCTCGAGCGTCTGTCGTGGCGTACCCTGTCTGTCGAGGATGACGACCGCATTGGAATGGTTAAAATTGCCATCCGCGGCCGGCTGGTAGCTGACGTTCAGCAGCATGGACAGCTGTCTCACTTCTTCGGCGTTGCCGTGCAGCAATACCCAATGACCGTCGAGCCGCTGCTCTTCGGCGTACTGTTGCAGGCGCGCGGGATCGTCTCTCCTGGTGTCGAATGAGACGAGCACATACCCGACGCCCGCGCGCTGGGAGGCGGAAAGCGAATCTTCAATGTCTTTCATTTCCTGCACGAGCCGGGGGCAGGCATAGCCGCAATGGGTGAAGATCATGGCGACCACCTGCACCTTTCCTTTCAGCGTATTCAGCGAGACCGAATGATTATGCTGGTCGAGCCATACACCGGGCAACTGGTAGATGGATGCATCGGGCGTGAGCGGGGCGGGGACGGAGAAGGCAGACGAGCGCGGTGGTTTCGCGCAACAGGAAGGTGTCGCGACGGAAGCCTGTCGGCGGCAGGAACCGCCCACAAAGGCGATCGCAAGGAATAGCAGGGATAGTAACTGTCTCATGGTGTTTGAATTATTTTTTAACAATGTCGCGGGGGGCGATGTCGCGGGCGCACCTGAATCCGAGCGTCCGTACGGTATATTCCGCCCGGAGGCTTTGGCGCAAGGCGAAACGCATGTATGCCGCGTAATCTTCTTTGTTTGCCGTGCCGATGGAACCCGCGCCGCACACAAACGGACCGGGGCCTCCATTGGCAGGAAGAATGCTGTTGAAGTCTTCGACCCATTCCCATACCAGTCCGTGCATATCGTAGAGGCCGAAGGAATTCCTGTACGTCGACATCACGGGAGGAAGGATGGACGGCGCGGGGTGGTCGTACCATTCGAGGATGAGGCGGGAAAGGTCGTGTCGCGTGTTTGCGCGTCCTTTGTAATGGACAGGCGCGGCGCCGGCGGCATACTCCCATTCGGTCATGGTAGGAAGGCGGTTGCCTTTCCACCGGCAATAGGCATCCGCGGCGAACCAGGAAATATTGGTAACGGGGCTGTTGGCCGCGCGGGGATCGCCGATGTCCAGATCGCCGGCCCAATGTTGCAGGTAGTTGCTATCGGCGAAGATGCGGGTCACGCAAGATCTTTTCCAGGAGGGGTTAGCGCGTACGAATTGGAGGAATTCGGCGTTCGTGACGGCGTGTTTATCGAGGTAAAAGTCGGCGACGGTTATTTTCGACGGCCGGGCGCCTGTCTGCAGAAATGGCGTGAATACGCCGCCCGGTATCCTGACCATGCCGGAGGGCTGGGCGGGTAGTCGCATCGAGCAACACAGCAACGAAAGAGCAACCAGGGTTTTCATGGGTATCGTTTATTGGTTTCGAATTTTTCTTACTTCCTTTTCCTGGATCACGGGGCTTTTGTTTCCCCAGCTGTTGCGGACGTAGGTGAGGATGTCGGCGATCTGTTGGTCCGACAGGTGGAGGTTCGGCATGACGCCCTGGAAAGGTTTGCCATTGACGGAGATCGCTTCGCCGTCGATCCCATTGAGCAGGACGCCAATGCCTTTGTCGGACCGGTTCATCAGGAAGTCCGATTTTGCCAGCGGGGGAATAGCGCCCGGCATACCGAGGCCGGAGTTCTGGTGACAGGCCGAGCAATTCATGTCGAAGAGCTGGTGACCACTTTTATAGCGTACTTCTTCGGGGAGATCGGGGGCGGGTGGGCCGGCCGTTTCCTCATCGGATTGGGCAACGGGGTTACCCGGCTGAAACAGTTCGTCTTTTATCTTGCCCGAGTAAACCGTTTTGTCCGCCGGGCCGGTGACGACGAGCTGGGCTAATGCGCCTTTGTTAAAGGCCCTGAAGATGGAGTGGTCGACGATGCTGTAGACGCCGGGTTCGCGGCAGGTGAACTCCACGATCGCCGAACCGCCGGCGGGGATGACGGTGGTTTGAATATTCTCATGGACCTCGTTGCCGCCTTCCTCGTATACCCTGTCGAAGATCTGCCCGATGATGTGAAAGGAGGAGACGAGGTTGGGGCCGCCATTGCCGACGAAGATGCGGATCCTGTCGCCTACTTTGGCGCGCAATGCATGGGTGCCGGTGGCGCCGCCCACGGAGCCATTGAACACGACGTATTCCGGTTGTTCTTTGATCGCCTTGTCCATATCGAAAGGTTGCAGTCCGGGCTGGCCGTTTTTGCCTTTCGTATAGAATTCGCCCTGCATCAGGTAGAACTCTTTATCGACCGCCGGATAGCCTTCTTTGGGGTCGACGAGGATCATGCCGTACATACCGTTGGCGATGTGCATGCCAACCGGAGCCGTGGCGCAATGGTAGACATAGAGGCCCGGTTTCAACGCGCGAAAACTGAAAATGGAGGTGTGGCCGGGGACGGTCAGCGTTGCCTCGGCGCCGCCTCCGGGACCGCAGACGGCGTGGAGGTCGATATTGTGCGGCATCTTGTTATTGGGGTCGTTGCTCAGGTGCATCTCGACCTCGTCGCCCGCTGTGACGCGGATCATGGGACCGGGTACGGAGCCGCCGAATGTCCAGTACGTATAGTTGACGCCATCTGCGAGTTGCATCACCTTTTCGACCACCTCGAGGTGAACGATCACTTTCTCGGGATGTCCGAAAGTGGGAGCGGGAGGAACGGAAGGCGCGTGCGCGAGTTCCGCATTGTACTCGCCAAAGGCCGATGTCGTGTCCGTGAGGAAGTTTGCGGGTGCAACCGCATCGTTGCAGCCGGCGGAAAGGAAGACTACCGTAGCGAGCGTTATGAATGCATGACCGGCGGCGCCGGGGCGAAATCGTTGAGGGTTATGAGCCTTTTTCATTTTTTTCTGATTTGACGGGTACGAGACGTTGCAGAGTCAAAAGTAGCAGCCGTCTGCTGCGGGCGGACTGACAGCTGTCAAATCAAAACATGATTTTTATCAGGTTTGCCTTTTTGGGAAGACCGGGTTGGCGGCGGGTTTGTTTTGTGCCGGCGCCTGTCAGAGGTCATCCATCACCACGAACCTTTGGCGGAAGAGCGCGAGTACGAGACCATGCGTGGAAGCGACGCCGAATTGCCGATGCATGCCTGTCACGAGTTTGCCGAATTCGGATTGGGGGAGCCGCATCATGCGGCGGATGTCTTCGTCGGAGATCTCCGACATGGCGAGGCGAAAATACTGCCGGTGCGCTGCCGAGGTGGGTGGCCAGGCGCTGTCGTGGGCAGCGACGGCATCGTCTTCGATGGGTGGCCAGGCGTTGTCGCGGGCAGCGACGGCATCGTCTTCGATGGGTGGTTGCAGTTGTCCCAAAAACCGGCCTGTTGAAAAGGCGCTTTCGTTTTCTTTGCGTGCGATCCGTCGAAGGACCGCCTCGAATGCGGCGGGATCGCTGTTCTTTGGGATATAGGCCTGTACGCCCATTACGCGCAGGCGGAGGATAGCTGCATGATCTTTCGTGAGACCGAGAACGGCCAGGGGAATGGCCGGCTGGAGCCCGCGGAGACAGCAAATCATGTGCACAGCGCCGTAGAGATCAAAATTGCTGTCGAGGAGGACCAGGTCGGGGTGGCGGTCTGCATCCGACAGGGCGATGCTGTTCGTCAGTTGCGAGGCGGTCTTACTGATCGAAACGACGCGGAAGCCGCGCTGCTCCTGAAGGAGGATGGCGAGCGCGTGCAAATTCAGGGAGTGGTCGCCGACGAGGGCGACGCGAATGGTTGCAGAGTCTGGCATTTCGTCCGGAAGGTAGGGTAACCGGTCGGCGCCGGGTGCAAGCAGATGGGGGCAATTCGTGCTATATGGACATTCTTCATCCGGGGGTAGAGGCAACCCATTAAAAAACGGTGGGGTTGTGCTTTCTGACGCCCTTCCCGGAACCGACGAGTTGCACGGTCAGGAAAGGCTCCCACGGTGCGACAAGCCAAAGGGACTGCCCATTCAGTAACCGTACGTCGCGAAGACCTGTTTGAGCACCGTTTTCATTGCGCTGGCTTTTTCGGGTTTTATAACGAAGTCGCTGGCGCCGAATACCAGGCAGCGTTCTTTTGCTTTGCCGGGAGGCGATGAGGTCAGCACTATTTTGGGAATGGAGGCATATTTTTCCCTTATGGAAAGGTGTTGCAAGAGCTGTTCGGCATCCATCAACGGCATGTTATAATCGAGCAACATCAGGTCGGGAAGGTGGGTGAGCGGCAGCGCTTCGAGATAGTTCAGCGCCTGCAGGCCGTTAGTGGCCCGGCGAACCTCGCAGCGTTTGTCGATCTGCTGGATGATCTCGATGATGAGCTCCTGGTCGTAAATGTCATCTTCTGCAAGCAATATGGAACGACATTGTTTGTCATTCTTCGAAGGGGCGTTGTCTCTGTCGAAAGCGTACATACCCGTTATGCATTTTACCAAGAAAATTAAGAACCAGGACAAATTTAAATGTTCTTGAGCTAAAAAATTGCAAACAGTTGTGATGTCAGTGTTTCATGCCTTTCCGGCAGCCGGTGAACAGGGTGGAGGTAGTGAAAAGGAAAGCGATAGGATGGTAGCGCTTTTTGGGCTTTATCGTTTAAGGGAACCGAAGGGTGATCCAATTCAGGAGACTTGGCGGGTCCGACCCGAGATAATCATCGCCGGGTGAATACGCTTTGCGGATTGGAAGGATGGAACCCCTTGCCGGTGAGGTATTCGGCGGTGCGGTAAAAACGCGTCCTCACCGTTAGGGATATGCTAATCTTTTCGCAGATGGTCACTGAGATTGTGGCGTACCTTCCACAACAATTTTGCGCAGGAGGCTCGTTTGACCCGTATTGAAGCGAAACTGCGTCATTTACCGCCGTGGCATGCTTATTTGGTAGGTGTACTATTAAAACCAAATGTATGTCTACAACCACTCATAAGCGTCACTCCGCCACCGAATCGAAATCAGCCTCCAAGGGTAACGGCAAGACGGCCGCGTCGGCCAGGGCACCCAAAAGGTCATCCAATGAGGCAGAGAATTCCAAATTGGAGGAGTTCTTTCACGATGAAATAAAAGACATTTACTGGGCCGAAAAAAAGCTGGTGCAGACGCTGCCCAAGTTGTCGAAAGCGGCGACCAGCGAACAGCTTCGCGATGCGTTCTCTACGCATCTCGAGCAGACAAAAGAGCATGTTACGAGGCTGGAGAAGGTGTTCGATCTGCTCGGGCATAAACCGCAGGCGAAAAAATGCGACGCCATGGAAGGGATCACCGAAGAAGGGGCCAGCGTCATGGAAGATACGGAGGATGGAACGTCGACAAGGGATGTTGCGCTCATCCTGGCCGGTCAAAAAGCGGAACATTACGAAATTGCCACCTATGGCGGTCTTGCGCAAATTGCCAGGACGCTCGGCCATGATGATGTGGCGGAAATACTGGAAACGACTCTGCAAGAGGAAAAAGACACCGATGCACTGCTTACTCAACTGGCAGAAAACGGTGTGAATAATGAGGCAACCGGGGAATAAGAAAAGCCAGAGCGATAGACAGAGGAGCCAGACTGCAAGGTCTGGCTTTTTTGATCTCGTGAACCATGTGGACGGACCAATGATCGCGGGATAATCCGAGATTTGCGGCGCGACAGGGTTTTTGACTTACGGAAAACGGATACCTTCCGCAGCGGCGGGCTGTGATAAATGTCAGGAGGACAATTTAAAGATATAAAAAGTCCGCCATAGTACAATCGATTGCGAAATTATTTTTAGATTTG
>DASZYU010000271.1:0-11185 GCA_035545215.1 Puia sp. | reverse complement strand
GGATAAAAACGGCAAAAGCCACGCTGGCCAGGATCGAGCTCAAAGAGACGAAACGGGTCAGGTACAGCACAAGAAGGAATACGGCCACGCAGCAAACGGCCGCCAGCGGCTGAATGGCGAGGATCATACCGAACAGGGTGGCGACACCCTTGCCCCCGCGGAAATCTGCCCAGATCGGAAAAATATGTCCGCAGACTGCCGCCAGGCCCAGACCGACCATGAAATTGGTCCGCTCGGCTTCATCGTGGAGATAGTAAGGAATGAGAAGGTAAAGACTGGTGGCGATTACGCCTTTGATGACGTCCACCGACATGACGAAGGTTCCCCATTTCGAACCCAACACCCGGAATGTATTGGTGGCACCTGCATTTCCGCTGCCGTATTCCCGGATATCTATTCCAAAAAAAGCTTTACTCACCCAAACAGCAGTAGGAATGGAACCGATCAGGTATGCCGATAGAATTAGCAAAACCTCCTTCATCGAATGGTCGAATTGGTTTTAGTTGGACGACAAATGTAAGAAAAAAATGAAAGCACACGCGTTCAGACTCAGCTACTTATTTCATTCTTTCGGTTTTCAGCGCAATCCAGTTCTCTTTCGTCGTCCGTTCGGATATGGATAAATTGTTTGCAGCAGCCTGATTCTCAATATCTTCCAAATCATCGCGCAGCAGACCGCTCAATAGTATAACGCCCCCCTTCGCCAATTGTTGCGCCATCGTACGTAACTCCCTTAAAATTACGTGTTTGTTTATATTCGCGAGGATGACGTCGAAAGGTCCCGGCAAGCCGGCAATGGTATCGGCCTTTTCAACAGCGATACGGGTACATCCATTGGCCCCGACGTTCTCGCAAGCATTCGAAATGCTCCAGTCGTCGCAATCTACGGCAAGCACGTGTTCGGCGCCCAGCTGTTCGGCCAGGATCGCCAGCACTCCCGTCCCCGTCCCGAAATCGAGCACCCTTCGCCCCTGCATCGGCAGCGGCCCCATGGCCTTCAGCATCAGGAAGGTCGTGGCATGATGACCAGTTCCAAAACTCATTTTCGGGGTGATCACCAGTTCATGCATCACCCCGCCGATCGGCTCATGAAAATGCGCGCGTACTGCACAGAAACCTTCGATCACCACCGGCCGATAGTTCTTTTCCCATTCTTCGTTCCAGTTCTTTTCCCCGAGGTGCGCAATGCTGTATCGCAAACCCTGCGTTTCCATCAGTCCCGCCAGCGCGATTTCGTCGAACTGGGTTTCCGTTACGAATGCCCTGAGCCGCGTTTCCTCCTGCTCGAAGCCTTCATACCCGATGTGCGACAGCAGAGCGATCAGTACCTCCTGCGCTTCAGCGGACGCCGGTATGTCTACCTCCACATATGTCATAAAATAAAAGAGGCCGCGGCGCCAGCCGCGGCCCTATGTTCTGTCAATAGACCATTATTGCTTTTCCTGGTGGCCGCCGGCCGGAGACTTGGCATGACCGTGACCGCCGGTATGACCGGAACCCTGTGCCGAACCTTCCGGTTTGGGCATCAGCACCTTCCGGCTCAGCTTGAATTTACCGGTCTTCTGATCGAGACCGATCAGCTTGACCTTGACCATATCCCCTTCCTTCAGTACGCCGTCCATGGTTTCCAGCCGTTTGTGCGAGACCTCGCTGATGTGCAGCAAACCTTGTTTACCCGGCAGGAACTCGACAAATGCGCCGTACGGCATGACCGATTTGACCTTGGCTTCGTACACGGAACCGACCTCGGGTTGCGCCACGATGCTCTTGATCCAGGCAACAGCCTTGTCCAGGCCTTCCTTGGCAGGAGAGAAGATGCTCACTTCTCCGAAATTGCCGACCTCCTCGAGGTTGATCGTCGTACCCGTTTCGCGCTGGATCTCCTGGATGATCTTGCCTTGCGGCCCGATCACGGCTCCGATGAACTCCTTGTCGATAAAGATCTTCACCATCCGCGGTGCATGAGGCTTCACGTCCGGGCGTGCGGCAGGGATGCATTCGTACATCGCATCGAGAATATGCAGCCGTCCCCTACGGGCCTGCTCGAGGGCCTCGCGCATCGTATCCATGCTCAGACCGTCGACCTTGATGTCCATTTGCACGCCGCAGATACCTTCCCGGGTGCCGGTGACTTTGAAGTCCATATCGCCCAGGTGGTCTTCGTCACCCAGGATATCGGTCAGGATCGCGTATTTGCCGTCGGCCCTCGTGATCAGTCCCATCGCGACGCCGCTGACGTGTTTCGGGATCGGAACGCCAGCGTCCATCAGGGCCAGACTGCCTGCACAAACGGTCGCCATCGAGGAAGAACCGTTCGACTCCAGGATATCGCTGACGACCCGTACGGTATAGGGATAATCATTTCCGGGCATCATTTGCTTGAGACTGCGCATCGCCAGGTTGCCGTGCCCGACTTCCCGGCGGCTTTGTCCGCGCATCATCTTCACTTCACCGGTGCTGAAAGGCGGAAAATTATAGTGGAGGAAAAATTTCGAATCGAAGGATTTGGCGGCGCTTTCGACCAGCAGCTCGTCGAGAGGCGTGCCCAGCGTGACCGTCGTCAGCGACTGGGTCTCACCGCGCGTGAACAGCGAGGAACCGTGCGGCGTCGGCAACGGATCTACTTCCATCGCCAGCGGCCGGACCTGGTCGAGCGACCTGCCGTCCAGGCGAACCCTTTCGTCGAGGATCATGTTGCGGACGATCTCCCACTGCAGATCGGCATAGTATTTTTTGGCGAGCTTCTTATCCTCATCCGGGACCTCTTCGCCCAGGGAAGCGATGAGTTCTTCCTTTAGTTTGTCGAAAGCGTCGCCGCGTTCGTGTTTGCTGCTCCCGGCGCGGCTGATCTGGTAGATACGGTCCTTGGTAAAGGCGACGACCTTCTGGTGAAGCTCGTCATTTGTTGCCGGCCTGACGTAATCCCGCTTGCCCGTGATGCCGGCCTTGGAGCGGAGCTCTTCCTGTGCGTGGATATGTACCCGGATGGCATTGTGCGCCAGTTCGAGGGCGCGGACGAGGTCTTCCTCGCTGCATTCCTTGGCTTCGCCTTCCACCATCATCAGATTTTTGTTGGTTGCGGCGATCATGAACTCCAGGTCGGCCTTCTCCAGTTCGCTGCGGCCCGGGTTCACGATGAACTGGCCGTCTACCCGGCCGATACGCACCTCGCTGATGATCTCCTTGATAGGAATATCGGAAACGGCCAACGCTGCCGACGCAGCCAGACAGGCCAGCGAGTCGGGCATCACTTCGCTGTCGCTGGAAACCAGGCTCAGCAATACCTGTACGTCACATAAATAATCCTCGGGGAACAACGGACGCAGCGCGCGGTCGATCAGACGGCTGGTCAGGATCTCATAATCGTTGAGACGGGCCTCCCGTTTGAAAAAGGAGCCCGGTATGCGGCCCGCCGAAGCGAATTTTTCCTGGTAATCGACGGACAGCGGAAAAAAATCCTGTCCTTCCTTCGGCTCTTTGTTGGCAACTACGGTGGCCAGGATGATACAGTTGCCCTGGCGCACGGTCACGGCGCCGTCCGCCTGCCTGGCGAGTTTACCGGTCTCGATGGAAACCATACGGCCTCCGCCAATATCGAACGTTACACTTATAGGTTGTGAAAGCATGAGTTGATCTTCTTTGAAAAAACGATTCCCAACCGTAAGGTCAGTTGGGAACAGTTCTTATATGCATAATAATTTATTTTCTGAGTCCGAGTTTTTCAATCAGCTGGCGATACCCCTGGAGATTGGTCTTGCTCAGATAGGTGAGCAGGCGTTTTCTTTTGCCTACCAGCTGCATCAGACCGCGATGCGTGGAGAAATCTTTTTTGTTGCCTTGCAGGTGTTCGGAAATGCGGTTGATCCGCTCTGTCAGCAATGCAATCTGGCCCTCAACCGAACCCGTGTTGGTGGATTTGCCACCGAAATCAGTAAAGAAACTCGCTTTTTTCTCTTTTGTCAAATAAGGCATCTCTGTTATTTTTTGTGCGCCGGGGGTTTGGCATCCCGAAAAACCCATCCCCGGTGCACGGTCTTGATAATGGGAGCTTCGGCGCGGATCCGTTCCGCTTTGGCATTCTGCTCGATTAGCAGGCGGCAAAGGTAGGACAATTTTCTAAAAATTAAGGCGTTTCCGGCAAAAAATTGAATAAATATAGTTCTTTGAATGAATGCATTACCGGATGTGCGCAGGAGGATACCCGGGCGGCCTGTAATAGGCATGACAAGGTTCGGTATGGCGGTTTTGACCCAAAATCAGGCCACATTTGCGTTTATATCCGGTTAAATGGCTAATTTTCGCGGGTTTAAGCGGTACCCTCCCCCGGTATGAAAAAACGGCTTTTTTTTACGGTGACCAATGACCTGGTCTTTGATCAGCGCATGATCCGCATCTGCACCACGCTTGCCGGGGCCGGTTATACCGTCACCCTGGTGGGACGGTCGATTCCGGGATCCGCCAGCCTGACACAGCAGCCTTTCCGGCAGCGTCGTCTGAGGACCTGGTTCACACGCGGCAAGGCGTTCTACATCGAGTACAATCTCCGGCTTTTCCTATTCCTCCTGTCCCGGCGGGTCGACGGCATTTGCGCGATCGATCTCGATACGATCCTGCCCTGCTATGCGGTATCCTGCCTCCGCAGAATACCGCGCGTCTACGATGCGCACGAGCTGTTCTGCGAAATGCAGGAAGTTGTCACACGGCCGCGCATTTACGCCATTTGGAAGGCCATCGAGCGCAGGCTCGTCCCCCGATTCCCGCACGGTTACACCGTCAACGGGCTGATTGCGTCAGAATTTCGCCGGATGTACGGCGTCGATTATGCCGTCATCCGGAATATGCCGCTGCTCGAACCGTCTTTGCGCGAGAAAGAGGACCCCATCCGCGGGACGCCGATCGTCGGTGGCGGCCTGTCTCACCCGGGCGCTGCCCCCCCTTCCATCATGCCGGCCCCCGGCTTTCCGCCCGGCCGCTTTTTCCTCTACCAGGGCGCGGTCAATGAAGGACGCTGTTTCGAAACCCTGATTCCCGCGATGCTGACTGTAGATGCCCCCCTGGTTATCTGCGGCGACGGCAACTATATGGTGCAAACCCGCCGGCTCGTGCAACAATACGGTCTCCAGGATAAGGTTATCTTCGGGGGCATGGTCCGGCCGGAAGAACTGAAGACGATCACCGCAGCCGCGTATGCCGGTATCACCCTCTTCGACCGCAAAGGGATCAGCAACTATTATTCACTGGCCAATCGCTTTTTCGATTACATGCACGCCGGTATCCCGCAAATCGCCGTCGGATACCCGGCCTACCGGGAAATAAACAATTCCTGCCCTATCGCTGTTCTTATTGATACGCCCGGCATTCGGGAGATTTCGGAAGCGCTGAACAGCCTGCTGAGTAATACTCAGTTGTATCAAGCGTTACTAGCCAACTGCAGACAGGCCCGGCTCCGGTACAATTGGCAGGAAGAGGAAAGCAAACTGGTGCCGCTGTATCAACGACTCTTCAACTGAACGTGAACGATCATTTACATATCGTGTGCCTGGACGTGCCGTGGCCCGTAGACTATGGCGGCGTCTTCGACCTGTTCCACAAGATACGGTTGCTTTCCCGCGCGGGCGTCAGGATCCACCTGCACTGTTTCGAATACGGCAGGGGGCCACAGCCGGCGCTGGACGAATATTGTGTCGAGGTACATTATTACTCCAGGCATGAAGGGCACAAGGGCTTCTCGCATCGTTTGCCCTACATCGTTTGTTCCCGGTCAAACGGTCAGCTGCTCGACCGTCTGCTGAAGGACGACTATCCGATCCTGCTGGAAGGCGTCCACTGCACGTATTTGCTGGATGACCCGCGTTTTGCCGCCCGCCGCATCGTCCTTCGGCTGCATAACGTGGAATACCGGTATTACCGCGAGCTGGCCCGCTGCGAGGGCTCGTTGTGGAAGAAATTATACTACCGGCACGAAAGCAATCTGCTGCGCGCGTATGAGCGCCACATTGCTCCGAAGGTGAAGATCCTGGCCGTTTCGGAAAAGGACAGCGAACGATACCGGCGCGAGTTCGGCGCGACCCACATCGAGACCCTGCCCGTCTTTCTCCCTTTCGAAGAGGTGCGAAGCAAAGAAGGCACCGGCTGCTTTTGTCTTTACCATGGAAATCTTTCCGTCGCCGAGAACGAGAAGGTCGCTACCTGGCTGCTGAAACACGTATTCGCTTCGCTCGATATCCCCTTTATTGTATCCGGTAAAAATCCGACGCCGCGTCTGACACGGCTTGTCTCGCAATACCCTCACGCCTGTCTCATTCCCAGCCCGGCCGACGAAGAGCTCCAGGACCTCATCGCCAAGGCACAGGTCAATATCCTGCCATCCTTCAACTGCACGGGGGTCAAGCTCAAGCTGCTGAACGCGCTGTATAACGGCAGGCACTGCATCGTCAACAGGGATGCGGTCGAAGACTATCGTCTCCGCGAGGTCTGTCACGTCGCAGACTGCGCAGGCGAATTCCGCGAGCTGGTCCGGCGGTTGTCCAGGCAACCGTTCACCTCCGAAGAGATCACAGCCCGAAAAAAGATATTGGGAACATTGTTCGACCAGGAACGCAATCTTCGCAAATTGATTCAAAGCATCTGGCCGGCCGGCGCGGCTGCCACAACTGAAAAGTAGTCCTCGCCGAGGCGATAGGAGTCCGGGTCAGTCTACCGTCAGGCTCCCGATCTCGGTAACCCGGCCTCTTTCCGTCCGGACCATTCTGGCGGGAAATTTATTGATGACGAGGTAGTCGTGCGTCGCCATCAGGACGGTCGTTCCGTAGTCGCGGGCGATCCTGAACAGCAATTGCATGATCTCGTCCGAAGTCTCGGGGTCGAGGTTGCCCGTCGGTTCGTCCGCCAGGATCAGCTTGGGAGAGTTGAGCAACGCGCGCGCGATATCGACCCGCTGTTGTTCGCCGCCGCTCATTTCGAACGGCATCTTGAATCCCTTTGCCTTCAGGCCGACTTTATCGAGCACATCCGCGATCTTCTCATCCATCAGGCGGGTATCCTTCCACCCGGTCGCCCTCAAAACAAATTTTAGGTTGTCGTTGACATTCCGGTCCGTCAGCAGCTGGAAGTCCTGGAACACCACGCCGAGCGTCCGCCGGAGATACGGCACCTTTTTCCAATCCATCTCGCGCAGATCGAAACCTGCCACATGACCTTCTCCTTCGCGCAGCGGAAGATCGCCGTACAACGTCTTGAGAAGGCTGGATTTTCCGGTGCCCGTTTTCCCCACAAGATAAACGAACTGGCCTTTGTCGACGACGAGATTGACGTCCTGCAGGATCAGGTTATCGCCCTGGTAGATGTTGGCATGTTTTAATTCGACGATGATCTCGGCCATAGGTTATCTCCTTTGCTAGCGTCAAAAATAGGAAAAATAGCGCTGTTTTAAGCGCCTTTTACAGCAGGCCCCTCCACTTCCTCGGGCGGCGAGTCGTTCCTGTCGGCCTTTAACATGAGCCGCAACGTGGAATCGTTGGCAAAATAACTCATCGTCCAGTTGAAGAAAACGATCAGTTTATTCCGCACGTTCAGCAGCAGCATGAGGTGGACGAACATCCACGTCAACCATGCGAAGAACCCCTGGAAAGAAAAGCCGGGGAGGTCGACCACGGCCTTCCGCTTGCCGACCGTCGCCATCGTCCCCTTGTTATGGTATTCGAACTCGATGCGCTGAAGACCTTTCAGCCGGCGTTTGAAATTCCGCGCCAAGTGTTGAGCCTGAGCGATAGCGACATTGGCGAGTTGCGGATGTCCGTTGGGATACTTCGGCGTGGGCATGTAGGCGATATCTCCCACGGCGTAAACCCCGGGTACGCCATCGACCTGCGCATACCGGTCCGTTCGCAGCCTGTTTCCCCGGACCAGGCTCGTCTCGGGGATGCCATCCAGTTTGTTGGCGATGACCCCCGCGGCCCAGATGACGTTCCCTGCGGGCAGTGTCTCCCCACCCTTCAGCCTGATCGTCATCCCGTCGTAGTCCTCCACGACCGTGCCCGTCCGGACGATGACACCTAATTGCTCGAGGTACTGGCGGCTCCTGGCCCTGGATGCGTCGCTCATCGCGTTCAGGGTATTCGGTGAGCCTTCGAGCAGATAGATCGTGAAGCGTGCGAAATCCACTTCCGGGTAATCCTTGGGGAGGATATATTTTTTCATTTCCGCCATGGCGCCGGCCAGTTCGACGCCCGTGGGACCTCCGCCGACGATGACGAAATTGAGCAGCGACTGAAGTTCGGCCGGCCCTGCCTGGATGGTATCCTCGAACGTTTGCAGGATCCTGTTGCGGAGCGCCATGGCGTTCGGCACCGATTTCATCGGAAAAGAATATTCCCGGATCCGCGCATTGTTGAAATAATTGGTGGTGCAGCCCAGCGCCATCACCAGGTGATCGTAGGCGATGTCCCCGACCGATGTGCGCACGACCCTGGCCGTGGTGTCGACATGCGTGACCTCGCCTATGCGTATCGTTACATTCTTGCTGTGCTGAAAGATCTTTCGCAACGGGAAGGATATGCTCGACGGTTCGAGCCGGGCCGTTGCCACCTGGTACATCAAAGGCTGAAATTCGTGGTAATTGTGCCGATCGATCAAATAAACATCGTATGGCGTATTGTTGAGGCTCCTTGCCAACCGCAAACCTGCAAAACCGGCGCCCACTATGACAATACGCTCCCTGGTTCCTGTTGTCATATGTTACTGTTTAGCTGCCGTTCCGTGGCGAAGTTACGGTTTCGGGAAAACCCGCCCAAACGAACGCTGCCGCCTGCCGGTTCCGGCTGCACCCTGAATGCAGCGAATAGAGATAACTTGGCGGTCCATTTACCCCAGACCGTTAGCAATGAAAGAGATCATCGACCTCCTGGAAGCCGTTCACCCGATGCCGGCGGACCTGAAAATCCTCCTCTACGAGACCACGATGCGCAGAGAGGTCCCGCGAAAGACCTGTTTGCTGTTGCCGGGTGACACCTGCAGCCATCTTTACTATATCCAGCGGGGAATGCTCGCCTGTTTCCACCGGAATGAGGAGAAAGAGCTTTGTGCGTGGCTGATGGTCGAAAAGGACATCGCTACCTCGGTGAACAGTTTCATCAACCAGGTGCCTTCCACCGAACGGATCGAGACCGTCGAGGATTGTGTGCTCTGGACCCTGTCCAAACAGGAACTGGAAGACATCTGCAATCGCTTCGTCGAATTCCGCATCATACGTCAGCGCCTCACCGACAAGTACCACGACCAAAGCCGGACGCTCGATACCCAGCGCAAATGTCCGCCCGAACAATACTTCGATTACCTCGAGAAGCATTACCCCGAGATCGTCCGGCGGACGCCCAATCACATACTGGCCTCCTACATGGGTATTGCAGAGTCGACCCTGTACAAAATAAAAAAAGAGAGAAGACGCCGCCGTTAGACTCCGGCATTGAATCTCTGGATTGCGGCGGTATCCGATTCCGGAGGTTCCCCTATTCAATTCCTCCGATCTACTATGCTCACGCACACCGGCAAAACGCTATTCTCTATCTAGCTTTGACTGTCAATCTTTTTCCAAAAATTTAAATCGAATCCATTATGAATGTCTTTGCATTTCTGCTGGCGGGATACGGCCTGTTCAGCCATCCTCCGCTTCCTCGCGCCGATGCCGGCGGCGATATCGACAAAACGGATCTTCGGGTATGCTGCGACAAGATCAGGCAACAGGGCCAGCGGATATGGTTCCTGAGTGACCGCAACGGCAGGGTCCGGCTCCAGATCCGGGGCGTTTATGTACACGGCTCCGTCCTGCTTTTCTTTTTGCAGCTGAACAACCGGTCGTCCGTGGATTACACGATCGGGAACGTCAGTTTTCTGCTGGCCGGCAACAACCGGGGTCGCGGCACCCGGCCGGCAGCACTGGAACCGCTGTTTATCTATGACAGTACGAAGATGGTCCCCGGCTTTAGCAGGGCGGCGAGCATTTTCGTTCTTCCGCGCTTCAGGCTTCCGGCGGGAGGCAGGCTTTGGATCGACGTGCAGGAAAGCGACGGCAACCGTCACCTGCATATCCCGGTCAACAACTGGACCCTGGCAAGGGCCCGGGTCATCTGATTTATTCACCATTCAAACCAACATCATGAACAAGGACAATCTTGCCTATCTCGACGAGAACCTGAAATACCTCGGGTTTGGAGAACATTCGCTGCTCAACCGGCTCCTCGAGGCGGAGATCACGAGTGGCGCGCCGAGCTTCGAGCTGCACACCGAAGCCTTCTTTGACGAGGAGACGCGGCTGGAGGCCAAACTGTACTTCAAACGTTCGGAGTCGCTCGACCTGTATTTCTTCAACAAATACGATGCATTGCTCGAGTACCCGGATCACCCGGACAAGAACAAGGCGCAGACGTTTTACATCTACAAGGGATCGGGCGTCACACTCAAGGAGGCTTTCAATCTGTTGCAGGGAAGGGCCGTTTATAAACACCTTACCACCGCGGTCGGCGAAAAGTATACGGCCTGGATCCAGCTGAATTTCGATCAGAAAGACCTCCACGAGAACTATAAGTTCAAGTACTTCCGTTCGGAGCGGTACTACGATCTGGCCAAGATCCTGGCCAATTACCGGCTTCGGGAGATGGAGAATGAGGATACCCGCGAAATGCTCTTCCGGTCGCTTCGCCGGGGCAATCTTCATCCCGTCACCCTGATGAAAAGCAACAAAACGGAAAAGATCTTCATCCATGCGAATCCCCAGTTCAAGACGATCAATATCGTTCCTGCGGCAATGAGGGCCCGGAAAGAAAAAGACAACGGACAGCGGGATATGCTGAAGACCTCCGACACCGGCGTAGACGACAAAGAGGTGAACGAATCGGTGTTGGAAGAAGAGGGAGATCCGACAGCCGGAAAGAAAGCGCACTTTTAATTCCCGGAAGCAGCCGGCGGAAGCCGGCGCTTCCATCTTCAAAAATGCTATCGTATGTCTATTTCTTCCTATGCCCATTTTGAGGCGGGTCCCGATCTGAGCCTGATGCGCTTCACTACCGGTTTTGGAGGTTGCGCCGTTTTTCAGCTGCGGTTTGTCCCCCGGCAACCCGGTATTTATGAAGTGACGGTGGAGTATTTGCACAACTTTCCAGATGCGGTATGTATACCCCTGACGGATGCG
>DASZYU010000270.1:0-4307 GCA_035545215.1 Puia sp. | reverse complement strand
CGAGCAGGTGATCGGCTGGATTTCCGCCGGGACCGTAACACAGCAGCGGATCTATATCTCACGGTCGCAGGTCCCCACTCAATACGTCTTCCAGTGCGAAGCGGCCGACACCCTTCTCCCGCCGGATACCGACCTGGTCAGGAATTTCGCCGGCGTGTATGTGCCCGTCTATTCCAAGAACCTGGGACAAACGATCGTGGGATATTGGTCGAACTATGTTACCTGTGTGGACTGCCGGTTATTCAACGGAGGAGTAAATAAAAAACCCGTATGGTGGCCGATCAATTAACCGATACAAAAATGTCTACCTTGCGATTCAGCCCGCGACCATCCCGGTTCTGTTTGGGCATCCTGTTCCTGCCGATGATATTGTGCTCCATACGGACCATCGCGCAGGACCGCGAACGGGCCTTCGTCCAAACCGCCCTCGACCAATACCGCCGGCAGCACCTGGCGGAAAAGATATATGTGCATACCGATAAGGATTTCTACGTCGCCGGGGAGATCTGCTGGTTCAAATTGTATGTCGTCGAGGCAGGTTCGCATCGCCCGCTAGACCTGAGCAAGGTCGCCTATCTCGAATGGCTCGACCCAACCGGCAAACCCGTGCTTCAGGCAAAAACGGGTCTCAGCGACGGGCATGGAGACGGATCCGTTTATCTGCCGCTCAGCCTGCATTCGGGGCAATATATGCTGCGTGCCTATACCAACTGGATGAAGAATTATGGTCCCGAAAGCTTTTTCGAAAAGACGCTGACCGTCGTCAATACCCTCCGGCTGCCGGATGCGCCCGTGGCGGACACCGGCGAAAATTATCGCGTCGATTTCTTTCCCGAGGGCGGCAACCTGGTGGAGAACCTCACCAGCAGGATCGCCTTTCGGGTCACCGACCGCTATGGCAGGGGCGCTGCCTGCACGGGCGTCGTGATGCAGGACGAGCAGGATACCCTGGTGCGGTGCGAGCCGTACCGTTTTGGGATCGGCACCTTTGATCTCAAGCCCGGGTCCGGTCATCATTACCGCGCGATCTTCCGTCTCGCCGACGGCACTGCCATCCAGCGCCTCTTACCCGCCGCCTGGAAAGAAGGCATCGTTATGCGTGTGTCGGCGGAAGACGACACACGCTATCGCGTAGACGTGCAATCCACCTCAGACGGCACCCCCGTCTATCTCGCCGCCATCAACCGCTCGTCTCTAAGACAGCTGCAGTCGGCCACCCTGCAGGGAGGCAAGGCCAGCTTTTCGGTCGACCGGCACATCCTCGGCGAAGGCATCGCACAATTGACCCTCTTCAATGCGGCAAGACAGCCCATGTGCGAGCGGCTGGTCTTCGACCATCCCGCCAGTTCTCTGCACATCGATCTGCAGACAGACGAGAACAGTTATGCCGTGCGCAAAAAAATAAGCCTTCGGGTCGGCGCCGATGCGAGCGGGCTGCTACCCGGCGACTGCTCCATAGCCGTCTACCGCCTGGATAGTTTGCAAGCTGCTTCGAAGGACCCCGTCAACCCCTGGCTCTGGCTGACGTCCGATCTGAAAGGCGCGATCGAGTCGCCCGGCTATTATTTCGAGCACCCCGAAGACCGGCAGGCGATGGACAACCTGATGATCTCGCACGGCTGGAGAAGATACCGCTGGGAAGACGTCTTACATCCCGCCCCCCTGTCCTCCAGCTTTCCGCCCGAATACCAGGGGTCTATCCTTTCGGGAAGGATCGTCGACGCCCGGACGGGCGCGGGCGCGACCACGCCGATTCAGGCCTATCTGTCCGTGCCGGGGGTACGGACGCAATTCGCCTCCGCACTCGGCGATGATCAGGGACGCGTCCGCTTCGAGCTGAAAGATTTTTACGGCGGCCAGTCGGTCATCGTCCAGACCAATCCGTTAAAGGATAGCAACTACAGGGTAGAGCTCGCCAACCCTTTCTTCGAAACGTACAACGAATACCACCTTGCGCCCGTCGTCCTTCCGGTCGCCGATTCCACCTTGCTGACCGATAAAGGCGTCGAGATGCAGGTGCTTAACCGCTACATCGGCGAACGGCTCAAACGGTCCCATCTGCCCGATATCGATACGACCGCTTTTTACGACAGGCCCGACTATTCCTATCTTCTCGATAACTATGTCCGCTTTACTACGATGGAAGAGGTGATGCGCGAATACGTCGTGCTGATGCTGGTACAAAGAAGAGACGGGCATTACCATCTTCCGTTGTTCAACTTCACCTATAACCAGTTCTTCAACGATGACCCGCTGCTCCTGCTCGACGGGGTCCCCATTTTTCACATCGACTCGCTCATGGCGCTCGACCCGCTCAAAATAAGAAGACTGCAAACCGTGAACAGACGCGTTTTCATGGGGGCCGTGAATTTCCCCGGGATCATGAACTGGACCACTTATAAGGGCGATCTCGGCGGCTATATCCTCGATCCGCATGCGACGGTCGTCGATTACGAGGGCCTCCAGCTGCGCCGCGAATTCTATAGCCCTTCGTATACAACCGACAGCCTGGCCCAAAGCCACCTGCCCGATTTCCGGACGGTGTTGTATTGGACGCCCGACGTGCCCACGATGTCGCACGGGAAGGGAGAGCTCAACTTTTATTCCTCCGACATCCCCGGCAAGTACGTCGTCGTGGCGCAAGGGATCACGCGCGAAGGCTTGGCGGGCACGGGCACCACCACATTCGAGGTAAAATAAAATGCCCGCTCCAAACCGCAACGGTCGGACGCTTCATCGCAGATCGAAATGGTTCATCCCGGCTTTCAGCGCATACTGCGCGCCATGCCAGATCAAATGCCCTTTCGTCCCGGGTGGCAACCCGATCGCCATGGTCCATTTTCCAGCTTCCAGTCGATAAGAGGCTGTGACGGTGCCGTTCGGATGCGGCATCTCGCCGCTGAGATCCCGCAGCTCGCCGGGATGTGGCTCGACCCGGATATCGGTAAACCCGGGCGCATCGCTGTCTATTCCCAGGACCGTACGGAAGAATTCGATATTCGGGCTTGCCCCCCACGCATGACAGTCCGACCGCGACGCCGACACATCCGACATTTCGGCCCAGGTCGTCAGGCCCATCGCAATATCCTCGCGCCATTTCCCCAGCCACTGCAGGTAATCATTCCCGTAGCCCGCCCGGATGAGCGCCTGGTGAAGATAGTATTTGAAGTAGATGCTCGCCTGCGCCAACCCCGTATCGCTCAGCAAACGTCGTGCGACCGCCTTTGCCTCTGCCCCTTTGGCCACGCCGGTCAGGATGGCCAGCGCATTGGCATGCTGCGAGAACAGGTCCTTCTCGGGCCGGTCCGCCAAGAGTCCGCGGGCGGCCACCCAATATTTGGCGCGGATCGTTCTTTTCAACTGAAGCGCCCGTTGCCGGTACGCCGATGCATATTCGCGCAGCCCGCTCCTCGCTTCCATCTCCGCGGCAAGCTGGTAGGCCCACAGCAATTGCAGGTCGAGCACGGACGAGCTGCCGTCCGCGCCCGCCGGCGCCATTCCCGACTCCCAACCCGGATGATCCACCCAGTCGGTGAACGCCCAGTACGGTACGCCCCTAAGCGACCCGTCTTCGCGCTGGAAACGGTGAAAATAGTCCAACACCTGTCTTTCGCCCGGTAATTTGTCCATCGCGAAGGCGGTGTCCCTACCATACATCCAGTAGTCATGCAACATCCCGATCCACCAAAGCGAAAAGGTGGGGATCAACTGCGGCGTGCGCGACGGATAACGGCTAAGTGTAACGCCCTCTGGCAACCGCGATTCGTCCAGCTGTTCGATCGCATTCTTCACTAAACGGTCGTCGCCGCTGTTATAAAGGCTGACCAGCGCCTGTATGCGCGTATCCCCGATGTACTGCAGCTGTTCGTAATAAGGACAATCCATATAAGTCTCCACCGCGCATAACCTCGCTGTGCGCCACCCGATCTCCAGCATCTTCCCGATCTGCGGGTCGGCGGTTTCCAGCTTCGCATGCTGCTCAAATGGATAACCCGTGAATACATTGTACAAATCGTCGAATGCAAGCGGCTGATCGCCCGTCACGACCCTTATCTGCAGGTAGCGGAAGGTCCTCCACGACAAGGTCGTGAACTCCTGCCCCTGCCGTCCGTCTGCGAGGATGCTGTCCTTTCTGCCCACGATGAATTTGCCTTCGACTTCCGACCGGTTGCCTTTAACGGGCAGCCTGGAATACAACGCTTCCGCATAGGTCAGCGAAACCGTGGCGCCCGCGCCGCCGCTCATCCGCAAATGAGGATAGGCATTCGTCAGGAATCCCTGGTCGACTAAAAGCGTCGCCGTCGTTC
>DASZYU010000269.1:0-5618 GCA_035545215.1 Puia sp. | reverse complement strand
AAAACTGATTGAAAAATGGGCGGCCGGTCCTTTGGACCGGCCGCCCTATTCTTAAACGTTGAAACGGAAATGCATGACGTCGCCGTCTTTGACGACATAGTCTTTTCCTTCGATGCGGAGCCTGCCATTGTCGCGGGCGGCGGATTCGGAGCCGTATTGGATATAATCTTTGTACGCGATAACTTCTGCCTTGATGAATCCTTTTTCGAAATCGGTATGGATGACGCTGGCGGCCTGCGGAGCCTTCCATCCTTCGTGGATGGTCCAGGCCCTGACCTCCTGTTCGCCAGCCGTGAAATAGGTCGCGAGGTCGAGCAATTTGTACACGCTGCGGATCAGTTTGTGGAGCGCGGGCTCGGTCATTTTATACTCTTCCATGAAGAGCTGTCGGTCGGCGGGGTCTTCCATCTCGGCGATCTGCGCCTCGATCGAGTTGTTCATCACGATCACCTGGGCATCCTCGCCAGCGACGGCGGCCTTCAGCGCCTCGGAGAATCGATTCCCCGTGTGCATCGACGCTTCATCGACGTTGGCGACATAGAGGACTGGTTTTTCGGTCAGCAGGAAAAGGTCGGCGATGGCCGCGCGTTCTTCTTTGGAGAGGTTTAGCGTACGAATGCTTTTGCCCTGCTCGAGCGCCTGGTAGCAGCGTTTGAGGACTTCGTGCTCGGCCTTTATCTTCGGATCGCCCGTCTTCAGCATCTTCTCGGTCCGGCTGAGCTTTTTTTCGACGCTTTCGAGGTCTTTCAGCTGGAGTTCCGTGTCGATGATCTCCTTGTCGCTGATCGGATCGATAGGACCTTCGTCGCGAAGGATGTTCTCGTCTTCGAAACAGCGGATGACATGGATGATGGCGTCTACCTCGCGGATATTGGCCAGGAACTTGTTGCCCAGTCCCTCTCCCTTGCTGGCACCGCGGACCAGGCCGGCGATATCGACGATGGCTACCTGCGTATGCACGATGCGATGTGGCTTTACCAGCGCGGCCAGGCGGTCGAGCCGTTCGTCGGGAACGTCCACCAGGCCTGTATTTGGCTCGATGGTACAGAACCGGTAATTGCTAGCCTGTGCCTTGGCGCTGTTGCTGACCGCGTTGAATAAGGTCGATTTGCCCACGTTCGGTAGTCCCACGATGCCTGCTTGTAATGCCATATTTCTTAATTTCCGGCCGCAATATTAGTCAATTAATGGTTATTTTGGTGCAATAAGTCGAAATGGACCGGCGGCCTTCGGCCGAAGGCGCGGTCCCGGCGCAATCATAAGCGTATGGCACTAAGCAGAATATGGGCGGCTTTTCTCATTCTCTCGATCGTTGTGGCCGCGGCGCGTTACACATTCGTTCCTGCTGAGAAGGACATTTTTGGTCAAATGGTGACAGGCAAGGCGACCGATCCGGGCGCACGCGCGGACGGTTTGATCCAAACCTGCGGGAACGCCGTCTCGTTGGTGTTGGGGCTTATCGGCATCCTGGCGTTTTTCATGGGGTTGGTGAATATTGCCGAGAAGGCAGGCGGCATCAGGCTCCTGGCGCGCTGGACCGCGCCTTTTTTTTCGCGTCTGTTTCCCGATGTTCCGCGCGGCCATCCGGCGATGGGGCATATGGTCATGAACTTCTCCGCCAACATGCTCGGGCTGGACAATGCGGCCACGCCATTTGCGCTGAAGGCGATGGAAAGCTTGCAGGAGCTGAATCCGGATAAATCCTCGGCCTCGAACAGCCAGATCATGTTCCTCTGTCTGCACGCCTCCGGATTGCAGGTGGTGCCGGTGAGCATACTGGCTTTGCGGGCGTCGTTGCACGCCCCCGACCCGACCGACATTTTCATTCCCATTGTCATCGCCACCTTTATTACGACGGTTGCCTCAATGTGTATTGTCGCAGCCTGGCAGCGGATCAATATTTTCCAGCCGGTGGTGCTGGCTTGGGTAGGGGGGATGGCGATGATCATCGCCGCTCTGGTGATCTATCTGCGCAGCCTGACGCCGGATCACGTGCAATCTTTTTCGCGGGCGTTGAGCGGCGGTCTGATCCTGCTGATCGTATTGCTGATCATCATAGGCGCGCTGTACAAACGGATCGATCTGTTCGGCGCATTTGTCGAAGGCGCCAAAGGCGGGTTCGACACGGCGGTGCGCATCATTCCTTATCTCGTCGGCATGCTGACGGCCATCAGTCTGCTCAGGACGAGCGGCACTTTCGATACGGTGATGGAAGGGATCCGCCATTTTTTCAGCTGGATCGGTACCGATACGCGTTTCGTCGACGGCTTGCCTACGGCGCTGATCAAGCCATTTACAGCCGCGGGTGCAAGGGGGATGATGGTGGATGCGATGCAAGGTCATCCGAATAGCTTTGGCGCGCGACTTTCGGGCATCATGCAGGGCTCCTCGGAGACTACCTTCTATGTCGTGGCCGTATATTACGGCGCGGTCGCGATCAAAAACACGCGTTATTCCATTCCGGCGATGTTGCTGGCAGAGCTGGTCAGCGTGCTCGCCTCGATCTTCCTTTGTTATTTATTCTTTGGAAGTGTTCGGTGAAGGCAATTAATAAAAGGGCCCCGCTTCAGCGGGGCCCCGGGGGTCATAAGATCTGTATTTCCTTCTTCGGGTGGCGTTCCAAGCATAGCCGGCATCACCTGGTTGTGGAGATCGATCTGCTGCAGGATACAGGCTTGTCTTTCCTGTTTGAGCACGGACGTCGTTTTTACCATCCGGGATTCTGCATGCCCGACTGGATTGCCGGAGGGTACAACAGGATCTGATTGGTCGGGATGGCGGACAGATAGTTTTTCGGATCCACGAAAACGCGCTGGCTGGCGGCCGGGTAAGGCATGATATAGCCATTGGCGTTGAGCCGGACCTGTCCGTTGGCCGGAACCTTTGCACCCAGGAAAGAATCCGGGTTCTGCTGGCTGTCGAGGTAGCTGCCTTTTTTCCAGCGCAAACAGTCCTGTAAGCGGAACCCGTCCATCATCAGCTCGATCCTCCTTTCGCGGCGTATCTCCCAAATGGTAGAGGAAACGTCGGCATCCTTTTTCGGGTCCGCCATGGACGGATCGTGAAGGTAAGCGAGCGTCAGGGGGGCCACTCCGCCACGCGCCCGCAACTTGTTGACGGTATTGTCCAGATCGGCCTGGGTAAGGGTGTACTTGCCCATATCTTCCAGTTCCGCAGCCGCCTCGATGTAGTTGAGGTATACCTCGGCGAGCCAGAACAGGGGCGCATCGGTCACATTGGTGCCGATGGTGGTCGGGATCGTCCTGAGCGTATTGGAATCGGGCAGGAATTTGATGGGACGGTAGCCGGTGCTGGATGAAAAGACCGTATAGACGTGTCCCGTATAGCAGAGGTGGGCGCTGTCGACTGTGATGTATAGGCGTTTGTCCCTATTGGCCATGACGTTCTGCAGCGTCGCGTCTCCCTGGTAGAGCGGGGAAAGGCCGATCGGTTTGCCGTCAGTGCAGAGATAAGACTCGACGGCGGACTTGGTCGGACCGTTCATAGCAGTGCTGCTGTAGAGATAGGCGATGAGCGAATGCGACAGGACGGAGGTGTAGTACTTTTTGTAAAGGATCATCTCTTTGTCCTTACTGAGATCGTCTGAATTGTAGGCTGTTTGATAGCTGGCAGCCAGCGAATAAGCGCCTTCATTCATGAGCGTCTGGGCGGCATCTTTGGCATTGGATAGCCAGGTATCGGCGTTCGGCAAGTTGAGTTCGGTGTGGTATTTCCGGTAGGTGCCTTCATATAGACAGATGCGGGACTTCAGCGCCAGCGCTACGTCTTTGTTGATGGTATTGGGCTGGTCCGCCTGGCGGAGATTGGCAACCGCGAAATTAATGTCGGCCAGGACGCTGTCCATGACGGTCTGGCGCGGGTCGCGGGGTTTGTAGAGATCGATCGAATCCGCAGGATCGACGGAGTGGCCATACCAGGGGACGCCGCCGAATTCCTGTACCATTTTGAAGTATTCGAACGCGCGGAAGAAGCGGGCCACGCCTTTCCAATGGTTCTTGGCTTCATCGGGCATATCGACGGCGTCGAGGCGTTCGAGCATGATGTTGGCCTTGCGAACGTAGCCAAAGGAAACGAACGTGGCGGAACTGATGCTTATTCCCCAGTCGGCCTGGTTGGCCGCGGTCGTTTGCGGGAACTGCGTAAAAGTGGCGCCCGCCTGGTCATCGTTCAGCGCAGGAAAGTAAAAATCGCCGTTGGTGCTGGAACCGTTGCCAAAGCCCGGGAAGGCGTCATAGAATTCCCAGCTGTAGCTGCGGACGTTGTTCTCGTTCTTCCAGAATCCCGGGTCGGTAAGCGTATCCGGGTTGGTAACGTCCACAAATTTCTTGCATGCCGTGCCCATGCCGATGGTCAGCAGGGCGAGCGGCAGATAGCGTGTTATGAATTTCATCTTCTTTGATTGAATCATTTGTTAAACCTGTTTAGAAACTGAGCTGGGCGCCTACGGAATAGTCCTTGTCGAAGGGATAATTCCTGCCCGTAAAGCCGCCGGTTGTAGAAGCGTCGGTGAGCTCCGGGTCGATGGGCACACCCACGTGCGAGAAGGTGAACAGGTTCTCGCCGCTGAAATAGAAGCGTAGTTTGGTGATGCCCGCTTTGGTCAGCGCACGGTTGGTGACCGAATAACCGACCGTCAGGTTCTTGAGACGGCAATAGGCGAGGTTCAGCAGGTATTTCGTTTGCGGGTAGAAGTTATTGGAACCGGCGTACAGGCCCGATACCGTACCGCCTGTATTGCCGGGGTAGGGGTTGGGATACCTGGCGTTGGTATGCGTAGGCGTCCAGAAATCGAGCTGGTTGGCGTAAAGGATATCGACGCTCTGCCACAACGGGTAGACGGTTTGGCCGGCGCCCCACCAGTCGCGTTTGCCGACGCCCTGGAAGAAGGCGTCGATGTCGAAGCCCTTCCAGCTACCGCCCAGGCGGAAATTGTAGAGATAACGGGGCTGGTTGTTACCGATGATCTTCAGGTCCCCGTGATTTGGAAGCGTAGAGTTGCCGCCGTCGATCTTCCCATCATGGTTGAGGTCCTTATATTTGATGTCACCGGCGCCGTACACGAAATTGCCCGTCTGCAACGCTTTTTGCGAGATAGCCGCAGCGTCGTTGGCATCCGTGAAATAACGGTCGGTGGTGAATCCCCAGATCTCGCCATAGGTCTTGCCCACATAGTTTTGGCTGACTGCGATGGAGAGGTTCGGGTTGTTCCATTTGGTGAAGACCGTTTTGTAATCGGACAAACCGACCGAACCGTAGAGCTGGATGTCTTTTCCTACCGTGTAGTTCGCATCGATGCTCAGCTCGTAGCCGCGGGCGCGGAAATCTCCCAGGTTAAGCATCGGGCCCGTGTAACCGAAAGTTGCCGGTACGCTGACGGGCTGGATCATCCCGTCCGTATTGCGCTGGTACCAGTCGAAGGTGACCCCGATGTGGTTATCCAGGACACGGGCGTCCAGGCCTACGTCGAAAGTGCCGACCCGTTCCCATTTCAGTGTATTGGAGAGGGGACTGGGCTGGGTGACGGTTTGCGCGATGGTATTGCCGCTGGTCACCCAGGCAGCAGTCGTTCCGTTCATGTTGCGCGCATAGATGTCGAT
>DASZYU010000268.1:0-6828 GCA_035545215.1 Puia sp. | reverse complement strand
ATCTAAATAAACATGCCCGCCGATCCCGGTTCGCGGCCACGTGAGGTTGCGATCACAACCGAAACCCTTTCGCCGTCCTGTCCGACCCCCGATCATAACCGAAACCCTTTTGCCGTTTTGCCTGCCGCAAACTCCACAATGTCCACGCTCGCCAGCTTTTGCTTTACGAGTGGGTCCTGCTTCATGATCCGCTCGACCGCCTCCCGGTCCTTTCCGCGTGCGATGATGATCCCTCCTGTCGGCGGTACCTGCCTGCCCGCCACCAAAAAATCACCCGCGTTAATATGTTTATCCAAATAGGCGTTGTGCTTCTCCAATAAGGTGTCGATCCGGCCGGGCGATAGGAAATACCGCAACGAGACCACGAACAAAGGCGGATACGCTTTTGCCGCTTTTGCCGCTTTTGCCGCTTCCGCCTGAAGCCGCTTTTCCTCGGCCGCCGCCCTTTTCCGCTCCGCCGCCGCCTCGCTTCGTTCCCCGGCCGCCCTCCGCCGCTTTTCCTCCGCAGACTGCCTTCGTTCCCCTGCGGTCACACGTCGCTTTTCCACCGCCTCACTCCTATTAAGGGCAACCCCATCCAAGGGCTCTTTTTTGCGGCGGCCCGCCTTTTTGCCCGCGTTTTTACGTGCGTTTTCGCCCGCGTTTTTACCCGCCTTTTCGCCTGCCTTTTTGCCCGCCTTCCTCCCCTCGATCCTGCCCTCCACAAAACGCTTGCGCTTCGTCAACCGTTCGACCATCGGGTCGGTCCCGTACCCCGTCGCCTTTTCGCCGCCAAGCTGCCGCAACACCTGTTTGCCCAGCCGGGCCGCTTCGGGATGCGCATCGATCCATTTTTGCCGAGCCGACTGGTCCCTCCACGCGATCGCCTCCAGCGCCGCATCGATCACCGCCAGCTCGTTGCGGTAATCCTTCGCCCGCCGGTACAAGACCAGCAGTCGATCTACCGCCTCCTGGTTCGCCGGATCGCCGTCGACAACTTGCTGGTAGACTGCAGCAGCCTCCTCCGGTTGTTCCGCGCTTTCGAGACGCTGCCCTTCAGCGAGTAATGTCCGATGACCCTTGATGACTTTCATATCTCTAAAAAAAGAAGGCGTAACCCGGGGAGATCACGCCTTTCCTTGCAACAAATCCGAAAATACCGTGCCAGGTCACATCAGCCGATGGCGGATTCCTTGTAGCTTTAAAAGTAACACCATGAAAAGGGAGTCCATGCGTTATACCCGGAATGCCGGCGATGCCAAGGCGGCCATGAAGTCATCGGGATAGCCAAGCGGAATCCCGAGTTCGAATGTGTGCCCTCGGCCAGCATCGAGGTCCGACCGGTAAAAAGAAAGAGCTCTTCCTTATGCTTCCTGCCACACAGTGCCTATCGATCGACCGTCCGCCGGTCGACCGCAATCTTTCCGAATTTTTATTGGAAGCCATTGACGCTTCCACGTTCATCGACGTTCACAGCTGGCCCATTACTTCGATGCTATCCCGGTCGCCCCCTATATCAGGTACGGATACCGGTATAAATTCCTGGCAAAGATCCCCCAATCGTTTCAATAGTTCATACGGCGTCGGTTACGCCGCCGAAAGAAGCGGCGACTCCGCCACGGCAGGTCTCTATTGACAGCTGATAGCCATGTCCGACCCTGCCTCTCCCAGGCCGGAGCTGATCGCTGCCTAAAACTTTCTGAACGATCACCCATTGAGCGTCCCGCGTGAATAAATTCTTCTATCGCCATTAACAATAAAATAGCCAAAATTTCATGAAGGGAAAAATGGCAAGTACCGCGGATTCTCCCTATCTTTATTCTCCCTTCAACAATCTGCCAGCTGTCCGCTGTGTCCATAGTGTTGCTTCCAAATACCTGTTAAATGAACAATCCATTACCTTACATCCTACTGGCGGATGACGATCCTGATGACCGGGACGCGCTGATCCAACCCTTCATCCGGCTCAACCCGGAGGCGAGAGTCGAATGTGCCGACGACGGCCGCCAACTGCTCGATTTCCTGGAACGATGCCCATCATCCGCCTTACCGGTCCTCATTCTCATGGATTACAAGATGCCATTCCTGACCGCGGCCGATATATTGGAAAGATTGGCCGCTGAAGAACGCTATGCGGGTATCCTCAAACTCGTATGGAGTACTTGCAACCGATCGGAATACGTCGATCGATGTGTGGGCCATGGCGCATCGCATTATTTTGCCAAACCGAACAACCTGTGCGAGCTGGACACGATCGTCGACCGGGTCAACCGGGTTTATCGCACCAGGCTCTCCATCGGCTGACACCGCACAATTGCCGATTAAAACCGGCATTCCACCCATTCATTAAAAAACATTTAAAAATCAAGCTTTTCAACTGATCGATCCGCAAATAAACGAGATTTTCTATTATATTTAGGCAATGCCCACCTTGACCAAACTATGCTGCGGATCGATGCTTTTTTGCCACCTGATCATCGGGAGCGCGTTTGCACAACCGGCCGGTGCCGACAGCCTGGCCCCCTTGTCCCCCGACGTTCGCTCTGCTTACAACTCGGCGCTCGACGTTTATCATGCTTACCTGTCCCCCGAGCCGGGCCTCTTCCGCGGCGCGGAATATGGCACCTACGATTTCAAGCTGCGATCCGGCAATCCCTATTTTATTGATAAAAGGCGCCACCCTGGCACCATCGTCTATGGTAGCGTATTATACGAACACATCCTCCTCCAATACGACGAGGTGAAAGACGCATTGATCCTCTACGACGCCTCCAATCTGTTCAAGATCAACTTATTCCCCGAACTGATCGATCGGTTCACGATGGACGCACACCGGTTCATCCGGCTGAAGGACAGTCTCGATCCCAACCAGCCGAGAAATGGCTTTTACGAAGTCCTCCACGAAGGCGGCATCACGCTGCTCAAAAAAGAGAAAAAAACCATCCAGGAAGATCTGCAATCCAGCAATACGGTGGAATATTTTATCGAAGGGGCCGACACTTCCTACTATCTGAAGAAGAACAATCTCTATTACCCTGTCAACAACTACCGGTCCCTGCTTCGCGCGCTCAAAGACAGGAGCCGGGATGTGAGAAAATTCATCCGTAGCAACGGCCTGTCCATGCGCCTGGACAGGGAAAACACACTGTTAAAAGTCACCGCCTGGTATGATCCCTCTGCCGCCCAATAACCTTCGACGCAAACTCCCGGCAGGGTTGCTGGGCTGTATTTGTTGGCTGCTGCTGACCGTTCCCGCCTTTGCGCAGGACAATGCGCATGGCCGCGTCACGCTCGACCTCCATAAGGCCTCGATCGACACCGTGCTGCTCCTGCTACAAAAACAAACCGGCCACCATCTGTACTACGATACCGCGGAGCTCGACACGACAAAGATCGATCTCCGGGTGGACCAACGGACCGTTTACCAGGTGCTCACCGATATCTTCCAGGGTACCGACCTCAGCTATGCGACGGACCGGTTGGGAAATATCTTCATCACCAAAGGCGCGGCCATCCAAACCGAGCTGCCCGACGAGTTCTTCCGGAAGCGTCCGCCCGTCGCCAAAGCGGGCCCCACCGAAGATTCCGTCCATGACTACCTCGAGAACGTAGGCGAAAAACCCGTCACGACCCTCGAGAACAAACTCTTCATCATCGGCGAAAAGATCTCCGGCCCGCTGCACGGTGTCGCGAACGTGGCGGGCTATGCCCGCGACGCGAGGACGGGGGAACCGATAGCAGGCGCCTCCATCTACGTCGAGAACCCGCGTATCGGCGTTTTTTCGGATCAATACGGCTATTTCTCGATCTCGCTTCCCAAGGGCCGCCATATCCTCAATATCCAAAGCATCGGAATGCGCGACACGCGCAGACTGCTCATGGTCTATGGCGACGGCAAACTGAACATCGATCTCATTACGCAGGTGTTGACGCTTAAGAAAGTGATCGTGTCCGCGGAAAAGGTCAGCAATGTGAAACGCACCGAGATGGGCGTGCAAAAGCTGGATATCAAGACGATTAAGCAGGTGCCAGTGGTCTTCGGCGAAGCGGACATCATGCGCGTGGTCACTACCCTTCCCGGCGTAAAGACCGTTGGAGAAGCCAGCACCGGGTTGAACGTCAGGGGCGGGTCGGCAGACCAGAACCTGGTGCTGTTCAATGACGCCACCATCTACAATACGGCCCATTTCTTCGGCATGTTCTCGGTTTTCAATCCAGAGGTGGTGCAAGCCGTCGAACTCTACAAGAGCAGTATCCCCGCGCGCTACGGCGGTCGTCTTTCCTCCGTGATGGACATCAGCAGCCGCGAAGGAAACAAAAAAGAGATCACCGGTTCGGCGGGTGTCGGGTTGCTGACGAGCCGGCTCAACATCGAAGGGCCGATCGTCAAAAACAAAACCACTTTTATCCTGGGCGGCCGAACGACCTATGCCAACTGGCTGCTGCAGGATCTCCCTGCCCAGTATAAAAACAGCCGCGCTTCTTTCTCAGATGTCAACCTGAACATCACCAGTGAGCTCACCAAAAAGAACACGCTCTATCTCACCGGCTATCTCAGCGAAGACCATTTCAACCTGAACAACGACACAACTTATGGTTATGGCAACCGCAATCTTTCACTCAGATGGAAACACATTTACAACAACCGTCTGTACAGCACCGTCGCGACAGGATACGACCGCTACCAATATTCCATCTCCAGCACAAAGAATGTCGTCAATGCTTATAAACTCGGCTTCGATATCAACCAGCTCTATTTCCGGACGAATTTCAACTATTTCCTGAGTTCGAGCCACACGATCGAATTCGGGTTGAATACGCTTCGCTACCGCCTGCATCCCGGTTCGTATGTCCCCGTCGGCGGCAAATCGCTTGTCGTTCCGGACACGCTGCAAACCGAACAGGCGCAGGAAAGCGCGCTTTATCTCAGCGACCGGTATACCATCACCAGCGATCTCTCGCTGGAAACGGGCGTTCGCTATTCGCTGTTCAACGATCTGGGGCCGGCCACGGTCAACACTTATGCTCCCGGGCTGCCCATCACGACGGACAACCAGCTGGGCACAAGGCAATATGCCTCCGGCAAGAACATCAAGACCTACGGCGGACCCGAATTCCGCATTTCCGCCCGTTATGCGATGACCGACAACTTCTCGATGAAGGCTGGCTATAACACGCAACGCCAGTTCATCCACATGCTGTCGAATACGACGGCCGAGGCGCCCACCGATATCTGGAAGCTGAGCGATACTCATATCCGTCCGCAATCAGGCGATCAGTATTCGCTCGGCGGCTACCGCAATTTCAAGAACAATACCATCGAGACCTCGCTCGAAGTATATTACAAAAATATCGACAACTATCTCGATTACAGAAGCGGCGCCCAGCTCGTCATGAACCATCATATCGAAACGGAGGTCGCGGAGACAAAAGGCAAGGCATATGGCGTCGAACTGTTGATCAAGAAGCTGACCGGCAAGCTGAACGGCTGGTTCAGTTTCACGTGGTCGCGAACCCTGCTCCGTGCGAACGATTCGACGCAGGGCCCGATCGTCAACAACGGCAACTGGTATCCTGCCGATTACGATAAGCCGGTCGATGTGACCGCGGTAGCCAACTACCGGTTCACCCACCGGTTCAGCATTTCGCTGAACGCCACCTACAGCACTGGCCGCCCGATCACGCTGCCCATCGGCGTTTACTCGTATGCGGGCTCACTGCGGGCGCTGTATTCGGACAGGAATGCCTACCGGATACCCGATTATTTCCGCACCGATTTCTCGATGAATATCGAAGGCAATCATAAGATACACCAGAAAACCCACAATTCCTGGACGATAGGGATTTACAACCTGACGGGAAGACACAATCCCTATTCCGTTTATTACACCTCCGAGGGCGGTGTGGTCAGCGGATACAAGCTGTCAATTTTCGGAAGTGCGATCCCATTTGTCAATTACAACATCCGGTTCAATTAGCAATATGCCAAGAACTGTCAACCATCTATTGATCATCCTGCTCGTCCTGCTTCCCGCCATCGGCTGCAAGGACAAATACGTGAGTCCCTATTCCGCACCTGCGACGGGCTACCTCGTCGTGGAAGGCTATATCTCGGGTAATACCAGCACGCAGTTCACGGTCAGCCGGACCATCCCGTTACCCGGAAGCACGACGCCTCCTCCCGAACACGGCGCGAAAGTGCAGGTCGAGGGCAGCGACAATTCTATCCACCCGCTACCGGAAACCAGCACGGGTGTCTACAAAGACTCCTTCGCATTGAGTCCGCAGGCGCAATACCGGTTACGCATCCATACGGCCGGCGGCGAAGACTACCTCTCCGACTATGTGCCTTTCAAGGTTACCCCGGCCATCGACAGCATCAGTTGGAGCAATGGTCCCGACGGCGTCACCATTTATGCCAATAGCCATGACCCGTCGAACGCCACGCGGTATTACCAATGGAACTGGGACCAGGTGTACGAATATCAAGCCGGCGAATACTCTGAATACGAATACATCCGCGCGACCAATAAGGTTATCGAACGGCCGGATTCCGACCAGATCTGGCACTGTTGGAGCAGTTCGAATTCCACCTCCATTCTCGTCAGCACCTCGGCCAAACTGGCGCAGGACGTGATCAGTCTGTACCCCGTCAAACACATCCCTCCGAACGATATCCAGCTCAGCCTGCTATACAGCATCCTCGTCCGCCAGTACGCGCTGACCGGGGACGGGTACAATTTCCTTAGCCTGATGCAAAAAAATACCGAGTCGCTCGGCACGATCTTCGACGCACAGCCGTCCCAGATCACGGGAAACGTCCATAGCCTTACCCATCCGGCCGAGCAG
>DASZYU010000267.1:0-7190 GCA_035545215.1 Puia sp. | reverse complement strand
GGCGACGGCTGCCGCCACCGCATCGGCCTGGAATTCCATCTCGCGGCTGAGAGCCATATAGTTCCGGTTGATAACGGTATACATGCCCCGCAACACCCATTGGATCCCGCGCGCGATAGCCGCAGCGGCCCTGGCGAAGATCGCCATGGCGCCGTGCAACCGTCCCCAGGCATTCAGGAATTTCGAATAGCCCTGGTTGTCGTAGAGCATGTTGTGTATGACCCGGTTGACATTGTACGTGAACGAACCCAGCTTCATGCTGCGTTGGCTGAAATGCCCGAACTCGTGTGCCATGACGGCCTTGAATTCGCTGACATTGACGCTGTTCACCAGCCCGAGCCCGATGTTCAGGTTCTTCCGCGAGGGCAGGAACATGCTCCAGAAGCTGGAGTTGTAAAAGACCGCCGCATTGACGTCGGGGCTCAGGTAGATGTTGCCCGGGGTGCGGGTTTCCGTGTCCTTCGCCAGCTGGCGGACAAAGGCAAACAGCCGCGGCTGTTCTCTCTCGGTGATGCGCATGCGCCCGGCGTCCTCGTCCTTTGCCACGGCGAACAGGAATTTGATCAGGAAGACGATGACGGAAACACCCAGACCGATCACTCCGAGTCCGAAGACCAGCGTCAACAGGTTGTGCAGGCTCGTGATAATGAAGATGCCCAGCCAGCAACAGACCACAGCCAGCGCGATGGCCGCCGCCACGAGCAGGAGGTAGACCGCCATGAACAGGACGATCGACCCGATCACTTTGTACACCTGGCGCCGGAAAGCGGCCGAAATATCTAGTTTCTCCATGTCAGAATCGGGGGTCGGGTTTTACCGGGCTCGCTTTGCAGAGGGACGGAACAGGGCGGCGGAAAAACAGCGGGCGAAGTCCACCGGCGCGATGCGAACAGCCGGGCGCCGGGCGGGGCCGCCGGTCGCCGGCCGGGCGCCGCATCAATCGAGGAACCCGAAGTCCACGACGCGGCGGACATATTGTCTGTCGCGGATGACCCAGGTGTACTCGGTGCCCCTGTTGTCGATGTTCAGCATATAGATGTAGAAGGTGTGCTTGTCGTTCGAAAGAAAAACGCCGTTGCGGGTCCGGGTAGCGCCGTTCTGGTTAAAGCTGAATTTCGGGTCATACAGGTCGACATAGGCGCCTGGGGGGATCGGCACGGTGTCTTTGTCCACCACCACGGTGATCGATTCGATCGTGGTGTGCGGCGCCTGGCCGTACACGCCTCCGTAATAAGGTTTGCCGTCGATGCGCAGCAGGTGTCCCTCCTGCATCATCAGTTTGTGTTTGGCCGCCAGGAAGAAACCCGTCCGGATGGTCACCTGGATGTGGTCATTGGCGAACTTCATGAAATTCGAACCGTAGTCGACCACGGGCAGCGATGCGAGGGCCGGTTTGCCGATGCTTTCGTCCACGGCGGCGAGCGCAAAACTCGCGACATCGGCGCGGATGTCCGCCTCGTGAATCTTGGAAAAATTATCCTTTTTGGAGCGAAAATCGGGGAAGTCCAGGTCCTGTGCGCATACCGAAAGCGCGCCGATCGATAGACAAAGACAAAGAAAACTGCGCATATGGGTCATTTATAGCTGTAGGAGTAGTCGACGGTTCCGAGCAACTCCTTCTGTTTGTTGTAACAAAAATCCTTCACTTTCAATCCCTTTTCGTTGTATTCATAATACCACTTCTGGTAAAAGCTATTCCCTTCCTCGGGGACGACCAGCATCGATTCCATCCTCCCGTCTTCGCCGTATTCGAACATGTTCAGGGGCAGCAGCCGTCGTGCGCTGGGGCTGTACCGGACGATATCGGTCAGGCGGTTCCCGGCATCGTAATAGTAATAGATGGTCGGGAGGCTCGCGCCATGACGGGTCGCATGTTCCTCGGCCACGTTGCCTTTTTCATCCAGGACAAACCGCACGTACGTGGTGTCCGTGCCATTCAGCACCTTCAGCATGGAGGCCGGTCTGTCGGGGTGTGACGCGTCATAGGTCCACAGGTGCTGTTCCACGTCGCGGAGCTGGTTGTCGGTTTCGAGCGAAGTGTCCGTAATGGCGGCAATGCGTCCGCGGTCGTCGTAGCGGTAAACCGTGACGTTCCGGTAGGTGTCGCTGGTGTCGGTGTTCTTCAGGATGCGCCCCTGCGGCGAATAATCGGTAACGATCCAGGAGTCGGACGTTCCCGCCGTTTTGGTATGGGTGGTGATCTCGGAGCAATCGTCGGTCATGGTCTTTTCGCCGACGAACCCTTCGGTGGGTCTGCCGTCGGCCTCAAAACTGCTAAGGGTGATCGATCTGACGTGGTTGTCCCGGTAGGCGAGCCAGTGCGCGGTGTTCTCCCCGGGCGCGACCAGGTCCTTGTAAAAGTATTGAGCATCACTCGCCTGCGCTATCAGGCACATCAGCAGGAATCCAATGGATAGCTTCATCATATCAAACATATCAAAGGAACGAAAAAATCCCTTCTTTAATACGCGAAACTGCCCCGGAGAGCTTATTTTAGTTAAAATTTTAACTGCTGTGTCTCATCTGAAGGAGCGTAAAGAGAAAAATTGCCTGAATTGCCAGGCGACGCTGGTCGGTCGCTACTGTCATGTTTGCGGACAGGAGAACCTCGAGCCCAAAGAGACCGTGTGGCATCTCGTATCGCATTTCTTCAACGACATCACCCATTTCGACGGTAAATTCTTCGCCACGGTCAACTACCTGCTGCGGAAACCGGGCTTCCTGTCGATGGAATACATCAAGGGCCGCCGGATGGCCTATCTCAACCCGATCCGGATGTACGTGTTCACGTCGGCCATCTTTTTCATCATCATGTTCGCGCTCAAAAAGCCGGGCGATGTCGCGCATATCACGACCACGAAAGACGCGCCGGTCGGTATCGCCGGTTTGCAGGCCGAACAGGCGCGGCGGCAAAAAGCGCTCGCCGCCGCGGAGGATGACGATGACAGGGCGCGCCTGCGTACCAGGATCAACAACTACGCCATCGAGATTGCCACGATCAAAAAAGAGTACGGCGACTCGACAAAGCGCCTGTTTACCGGGGACGAGCTGACCGCCATGCTCGTTCAGGCTTACAGCGATTCGGTGCGGATTGCCGCGGGGCTGAGATCCGGCGACAGCGCCCGGTTCAGGGAAAGGATCAAAGAACTGACCAACCCGCTCGGGACCATCAATTTTCTTGGCTGGCAGGGCGACTACACCAGCGTGGACGACTATGACTCGGTGCAACGTTCGCTTCCCGACAGTCTCAGGGATGGCTGGGTGAAAAGGCTGTGCATGCGGCGGGCGGTGCTGATCGCCCAGGAGATGCATGACGACAAGCGTTTGTTCTTCGAACACATGATGGAAAACATCTTCCATTCCTTCCCGAAGATCTTATTCGTATCGCTGCCGCTGTTCGCGCTCATCCTGAATATCCTGTATTTCCGGCACAAACAATTTTACTACGTCGATCACGGGATCTTCACGATCCATTTGTATTGCGCCACCTTCATCCTGATGCTCCTGACGATGCTGGTCAGCCAGCTGGACAAGTCGGTCGGCCTCCATTGGTTCCACGTCATAGCCAACATCATCGGGTTCGGCCTGTTCATCTACATGTTGTTCTATCTTTACAAAGCCATGCGCGGTTTCTACCGGCAGGGGAGAGCGATGACCATCCTGAAATATTTCCTCATCTTTGTGTCGGCAAGCGTCATAAATTTGATCCTGCTGTTCATCTTCCTGCTGATCTCCGTGTTTTCCGTGTAGCGGGCGGGCAGAAATAAAAAGTAGCGTATGAACGAAAATAAGAGCGCCTTTCAGCGATTGGTAGGGATCATGGACGACCTGCGCGAGAAATGTCCCTGGGACAGGAAACAGACCATCCAGACCCTCCGGCCGCTGACCATCGAAGAGTTGTACGAGCTGGCCGATGCGATCACGAACGGCGACTGGCAGGGTATCCGCGAAGAACTGGGCGATCTGCTCCTGCACATCGTTTTTTATGCCCGCATTGCGACCGAACAGGGCCGGTTCACGCTCGACGACGTGATCAACGGCATCTGCGACAAACTGATCGCCCGCCACCCGCATATCTATGGCGACCTGCGCGAACAGCCGGGGCTGGTCGAGGTCACCAACGAGGAGGATGTGAAACGCAACTGGGAGCGGCTAAAGCTCAGGGAAGGCAAGAAATCCATCCTCAGCGGCGTACCCGTATCCCTGCCCGCCACCGTAAAGGCGACGCGGCTGCAGGAAAAGGCCGGCAAAGTGGGCTTCGAGTGGGAGCAGACCGGGCAGGTATGGGAGAAGGTGAAAGAAGAGATGGACGAGCTGCAGGAGGCGGTCGCGGCCCGCGATCCCGACAGGATAGCCGAGGAATTCGGCGATCTTAGCTTTTCTTTGATCAATTATGCACGATTTTTGCAGATAGACGCGGAGAACTCCCTGGAACGGACGAATAAGAAGTTCATCGACCGGTTCACCCGCATGGAGGAGGCGGCCCGTACCCAGGGCCGCTCGCTGGCCGACATGAGCCTGGCGGAAATGGACGAGTTGTGGAATGCCATGAAGCAAAAACAAGGCGATTGAAGTCCTTTTTTATCGATATTTTTCGCAGGAACGTCTATCTCCTGCTAACCGCCGGCGGATTGTTCATCAGCGGCTACCTGCTCAACGCCTACTTCAGCAGCGATGCGTCTGTCGGCGTCCTCCGGAACCATGTGCAATCGCTGTTACAGGACAGACAGCGGGATTTCGAGCGGTTGACGCATGACACCGCCCTGCTGTCGCGCCTGGCGGGGCAGCAGTACAGCCGCCAGCAGCTGGAGACCTTCCTGGACAAGAAATACGGCATCTTTCTCTATACGCTCGATTCGATCGGGGAACCGGCGGACCTCCGGTTCTGGAATGACCAGCGCTCCGAGCCGTCGTCAGACATGCTGTACGGACCGGACAGCAGCGCCTTTATCGCGCTGGCCAACGGCCAGTATGCGTTCATGCGCCGCAACGTCGTTACGGCCAGGTACGAGCACATGATCGCCATTGCGCTTATCCCTGTCCGGTGGCAGTACTATATCTCGAATTCCAACCTGACGCCCGAATTCGTCGATATCGCTTCGGCCGAAGAACGGGTCTCGATCGTTGCGAGCCCCACGGAATTCCCCGTCATGGGAAACGCAGGGCATGTGCTGTTCTACCTGCAAAAAAAGCCGGGGTATCACGCGCCCTCGCATAACTGGCCGATCCCCGCTGTGATCCTGATCGCCACCCTGTTGTTGCTGATCATCATCCACAACATCGCGCATTCGGTCCGCGAACGCTGGGGCCCCGCCTGGGGCATCGGGTTCCTCATCACCATTATCCTGTTCCTGCGGGCCATGGTCTATATCTCACCCGGGATACTCGATCTCCGCCAGTTCGAGCTCTTCGATCCCCGGATCTATGGTTCGAGCCCCATCCTGAGCAGTCTCGGCGACCTGGTGATCAATGCCTTCTTATTCTGCTGGATCATCCTTTTCATCCGCCGCGAACTCAGCGACTATACGATCCCGCAGTCGATCCAGCGGTGGAAGAACTGGGTATGGATCGTCACGGGTCTGACGCTGCTGATCGTCACGACCTTCGAATTCGCCAATATCGTCCAGTCGCTGGTCACCGACGCGAAGATATCGTTCAACGTCACGAATTTCTTCAGCCTCCTCGACAACTACAGTTTCGTGGGCTTTATCGCGCTGGCCGCGCTGGCGCTCGGCTATTTCTTCCTGTCGCAGGTGCTTTTTCAGCTGATCGGCTACCTGATCCGCAGCCTGGGCATCGTATTGTATATCCTGACCGCCACCATCGGGCTGTTCCTCCTGACCTTCATCCATGGGACCGAGACGGTTGAGCTGGACATCTTCGTGCTGGCCTGGCTGCTGGCCTACGTCTGGCTCATGCAGCGCCGCATCTTTTTCGATCTTCGTTTCAGACTGAACGTTTCCGAGGTCCTGTTCTGGCTGTTCATCTTTTCCACCTCCATATCCGCGGTCATCCTCTTCGAGAACCGCAAGATCGAGGAAGGCGAGCGCCGACGGATGGCCGAACGGCTGGCGGACCAGGCGAACCCCGAAAGCGAAAAGATGCTCAGCATCGTCTTCGGCTACATCGACAACGATTTCCTGGCGTCCAATTTTGCGCGGTTCAGGAACCCCGAAGAGAACGCCCTCATCAAGGACAGCATGGTCAACCGCAGCATGTCGATGTACCAGACGAGATTCGATACCCGGATCTATACCTTCGACGGGAACGAAAAGCCGCTGTACAACGACCCGCCTCTGTCCTATGACACGTTGAACACGATCTTCACGGTCGCAGCCCGGAACACCACGCTCCCCGACCTGAAATACTATCTGCGCACCTTCGACAAATACACCTACATCTACCGCAAGACGCTGCGCAATGACTCCACGGGAAAGATGGCGGGCTACCTGTTCATCCTCGCCGAGCCGAAGGAGTACAAGGGCAGCGACGCGCTCGTACCCGAGCTCTTCCAGCAAAAGGCCGCCACGGTACCCGAATATTATGCCGTCTATTCCAAACGCGAGCTGGTGGACGAGAACAGCGACTATCCCTTTTCCACACACCTGTCCGATGCGCAGATACCGGCCGGCGATTTCACGCACGTGAAGACGGGCGGGTATGACGAGCTGTGGCACCGGATAACGGATAACGATTTCGTGGTGGTAGCCAAACGCGACAATTCAGGGCTGGAAGACATCACCCTTTTCGCCTACCTGTTCAGCGCCTTCCTGTTCCTGATCGCGCTTTTCCGGGGGGCGGCGCTGCTGATCTGGTCGCGTCTGCACTGGAGCCAGCTGCGCACCTATTGGCAGATGAATATCCGGTCGCAGATCCATACGACTATCATCTTCATCAGCTTGTTTTCCTTCTTTGTCATCGGGGTGGCCACCATCCTGTTCTTCATCAACCGGTACAACCGGAACAACCAGGACCGGCTGAGCCTGGCGATGCAGGTAATGGTCAGCGAAGTCCGGAGCAAACTGTCGGTCCGGGGCTCGGTCGGGGAGGGAGGGCTGCTGTATGCCAATGGCGCACGGTCCGAACTGCAAAAACTGATAGAAGACATTGCCCGGGTCCACAGCACCTTCATCAATATCTATGACCTGGACGGCAATCTGCAGGTGTCCTCGGACCTCTTCGTATACAAC
>DASZYU010000266.1:0-4253 GCA_035545215.1 Puia sp. | reverse complement strand
AAGCCTTGCGGCGGGATTCGCTGTTGGGTTCGTGTTTGTCGATACAGTCAACCGTTAGCCCGAGCCATTCGAAAATGGGACCGTTCCACTCGGAGTCGCGCCGCGCAAGGTAATCGTTCACCGTCACGATGTGGACCCCCTCTCCCGCCAGCGCGTTCAGATAGGCTGGAAGCGTCGACACCAGCGTCTTTCCTTCCCCGGTCGCCATCTCGGCGATCTTTCCCTGGTGAAGCACCGTACCCCCGATCAGCTGCACGTCGTAATGGACCATGTTCCAGGTGATCGGACTACCGGCGGTCATCCAGGAATTGTTATAGACGGACTGCTGACCGTCGATCCGGATATGTTCCTTTTTTATGCTGAGGGCACGGTCCAGCTCGGTGGCCGTGGCGACCATTTCGGAGTTCTCCTTGAAACGCCGGGCCGTTTCCTTTACGACCGCAAAAGCTTCCGGAAGGATCTCCTCGAGCACCTCTTCGATCTGATCGTCGCGGTCTTTCTTCAGCTTGTCGATCTCCTGGTAGAGAACGTCCTTCCCGTTGATATCGCTGAACGGCAGTTCTTCCGCCTGTTTGCTCAGATCGGCGATCCTTGCGTCCGTCTCGCCGAGATGCGTCCGGATCCGCGCCTTGAACTCCTCGGTCTTGCCCCGCAATTCGTCATTGGACAGGGACTGATAGGAGGCAAAATGCCGGTTGATCTCCTCCACCATAGGCTGGATACGCTTGATATCCTTTTCCGATTTGTTCCCGCCAAATATCTTGGATAAAAACATAATTCCTTTATTATTAATGATTTGTGTTTCAGGCCTCTGGCCAGGCAGCGATATAGTCCTTCAAATTTGGTGCTACCTTCCCGAAAAAGGCCAAATTGACAGGGAAGCAAATGTACAAAAAAAGCGACCACCTGCCCGGGCATTTCGCTCACCGTGGCCTCGCTGCATTCCGCCAAAAAAGTTTTCGCATCGGCAGCCGGCCATTCGTTCTGGCCGGGCAAAAAAATTTATTTTTTGAAGCGTTAAATATATTAGTATCTTAGTGCTAAATATGTTAGCTTATGTCGATAGCAGGTCAAAACCTCAAATACCTCCGCAAGCTGCGCGGTTGGACGCAGGAAGAATTCGCCGCGAAGTTGGGCATCAAGCGCTCGTTGCTCGGCGCCTATGAAGAAGAAAGGGCCGAACCGCGTCTCGACGTGCTCGAGACGATATCCGACATGTTCAGGCTGACCCTCGACGAATTGCTTCGCAAGGAGCTCAGCGACTCCAAAGGAGGCAGCTACCTCTCCAAAAGAAGGACGCAAAAATTGCTGGCTTCATCCAACGAGATCCAGCTGGTGCCGGTGAAGGCCGCGGCCGGCTACCTGGCCGGGTACGCGGATCCGGAATTCCTCGATGAGTTGAATACCTTCACCCTGCCGATGCTCGCGCCGGGGACCTACCGCGCCTTCGAGATCGTCGGTGACTCCATGCTGCCGACTCCCAGCGGTTCGGTCATAGTGGGCGAAAAGGTCGACGACCTCGACGAGCTGAAAAGCAACCAAACCTATATCGTTGTCTCGCGCAATGAAGGGATCGTCTACAAAAGGGTGATGAAGAACAACAAATCCAGGAACAAGCTGACCCTGGTAAGTGACAATACGGCGTATCAGCCCTATCACGTCAATTCGGACGACGTGCTCGAAGTGTGGAAGGCCCAAATGATCATCAGCAAGGCCAATACCCAACAGCGTTGGGACGTCAACCAATTGGCCAATCTCGTTTCCAATCTGCAGGAACAGGTCTCGACGCTGAAAAAGAAAATGAACTAGCAGCAGCGCGGCTTACGACACGGAAGGGCTGAAACGAGACGACACCGGGAGCCTAATGCACCGTGTAGCCCTCACTGATCAGCGTTTTTGCCAGGAGCCGTGTCATGCTGCGATTGAGCTCGTGGCGACTGCCCGCCCGGCGCGTATCCATTTGCGCCGTCCAGATTGGGTGCACCAGGTCTTTGGGATCCAGCAGGAAACAACTGTAAATGCCGGTATCGAACTCACTTCGCCCTGCCGGGACAGACAGATCGACCCGGCCATAACCCATGCCGGGCGCCGGGTTGGTGGCCGGACTTTCAAAATGCTCCCTTTTAAGATCCTTTCGCTGGACCACGAGAATGCCGTCGACGTGCAGACTATCGATCAACCGTCGGAAGGTGGCATAGCTGTTATCGACAGACATATTAGAGCTCTTCACGCCCAATAGATCACATGATCCATACACCACCGTCCCTGGCGTCGTCAGACGGCCGGCCAGCATCGCCTCGACACGGTTCCGGACAGAGACGCTCGCCGTGTCGGCAAAGTGGCTTCTCAGACAAATATTGTAACCCGTCGAATCGGCGAGCGAAAAATTACAATCTTCATCCAGGTAGAGGGTAAAGATATTCGTCAGCGGAGTGGTGGGACCCTTTCGTTCCGTTACCTTGATATAGGAAGGTGCACATCCCGCGCAAAACAGACAAATGCCGGTCAGGGCCACCCATACATTTTTTTTCATATAGAGTTTAGGTTCCTATTGGATTTGCAGGATGCGGTCGGCGGCATCGGGCAATACAGCGAAGATACGATCCTCCGGTGCGGGATCGATCGATACCGTGCCCGTCCACCGGCCAAACGCCGGCAGCACGGCATAACCGCCGCCAAAATAGAAGCACGGGAATTGCAGACACTGTCTGCCAAGCCCGCGCACCCGGATTCCAGGATGGATATGCCCCGAGAAAAAATAGGCCCCCGCCCCGGTCCGGCTACCGTCACCCGTTTCGAGTTCGACTTCGGTAATGTCGTGCACAAACGAGAAAGGACCCATCGACAACACTCCCGGACAAAGCTCGATCCCCGCCCTGGCATACCAGCTGTCATGGAGGATATCGTGATTCCCCTGGATCAGCCGGATCCCGAGATCCGGAAAATCCTCCCTCCATTTCAGAAAAAGCGACAATTCCTTGTTCTCGCGGCTGTGAAACAGATCGCCTACCACCAACAGCTGTCGCGGCCGGAAATATTGTATCTGGCACAGCAACCGCAACAGGTCCTCCCGGTACACCGACTGCGGCACCGCAATACCCGCCTTCCTGAAATGCCCCGTCTTCCCGAAATGCAGATCGGCAAGGATCAGCGAACGCTCTTCTTCCCAAAAAATACAACGCGCGGCCGACAGCCACAATTGCTGGTTACGTAAACGATATGGAACTGCGGGCTGCATGATCTTCTCCTGGATGAAGGCAAATGTAGGCTAAAAGAAGACTTGCACATTCCTGAAATTTGTATTTACTTCGGTATTACAAACTATTCCACTATGGCCGATATGAACCGTTCCGCCGAACAGGAAAACTGGCTCGGCGAACCACGCAAGCTGCCCGATATGCTCAACGTCCTCACCATCCTCACCTTCATCGGTTGTGGCATCGGCCTGATCGCATCGATCATCTATTTTTTCAACGCGCAAAGCCTGTATGATTCGGCGGTTGCCGCACAGGACAGGATGGACCGGGCTCCGGATTGGGTAAAAAACCTGCAGGGGCCGGATCCCATCGGCACGGCCCGCCGCACGCTCGATAACAAGCTGCCCATCCTTTTGCTCGGCCTGGTGGCCACCGGCCTTTGCCTTTATGGCGCGATCCTGATGCGGAAATGGAAAAAGAACGGTTTTACCATCTATACGATCGGAGAACTTCTGCCGCTGTTGACCGGATATCTCTTTATCGGAGCTTCGACCCTCACCGGCTTCCGCGGCGTGATGGCTTTTTTCTTTACCGGTCTGTTTATTATCCTTTACGCAACCCAGCTGAAACACCTGCGAAAATAGCGGTCGGCACGCCTTGCCGCACCCGCCCCGGTCGCCCCTGTCCCTGAACACGCCCGGCGCTCCCGCCCGCCGCGGATCAACGCAGCTGCGCCTGCATCCGCCGCACACGGTCTTCGAGTTTCTCGGAGGAAAGGTCCTCGCGCATGCTGTCCACTTTCAAAGGGAAACAGAAGGGTGTCAACTGCCGCGGCCAACGCAATACGATCTTTCCGGCGGCGATCCGCTCGAGCATGTTCCGCAAACGGCGCTCTTCCATTTGCTGCTCCATCACCTCATTATAGGCCTGGCGGATGAGCAGGTTGCCCGGGTCGTATTCGCTGAATACGTTGAAAAGGAGACCCGCCGAAGACTGCAGGTGCCTGGCCTTCACATATTCCCCGGGGTAACCCTGAAAGACCAGCCCGCCGATGAC
>DASZYU010000265.1:0-6714 GCA_035545215.1 Puia sp. | reverse complement strand
GTTGGCGGCAGGCTGAAATCGGCATTGACCGCGGCGATAGTGACGTTGCGTGAATAGGATGTCGCGCCGCAGACGCCATCCGTCACGGTGAGGACCACGGTGTAGATGCCGGGCGCCGCATAGGTATGGGTGGTAGCAAATGCGGGGGGCTGCGGCGGTACGCCGGTCGAGGTCGCATGGGGGGTACCGTCGCCGAAATCCCAGTCATAGGTCATGGCCATGCTCTTGTCGGTGAGCGAGGAGTCGGCGAAGTGCACGACGTTCGGGCACTGGACCTGGAAACCGAAATTGGGGATCGGCGGATTGACGGTGACGGGCCGTGAAAAGGTAGTTTCACAGCCACTATTAATCAGTGTTAATTTAACAGTATACGTAGGTGGGCTGATCTTGCTGTACGCGTGTACCACGCTGGGAGTTGTAACGGTGCCAGTGTTGGTGCCGTCGCCAAAGTCCCAAATATAGTAATCGGCGGGAAGGTTAGTTGAAGTAAAAGTAACCGGACCTCTCCCGCATGTGGGATTGGGACTGTAAGTAAATGCGGCAACAGTCGGTGCCCCTACCGAGACGGTGCTGGTGGCGGTGTTGGAGGTACAGCCATCGGGCGTCGTAATGGTCAGGCTGATCGAATAGTTACCGGTGCCGGGATAGGTGAAGCTCGGGTTGGCGATCGTCGAGCTGCCCTCGTTGGACAATGGCGCGGACCAGTTGTATGTGCCGACGCCGCTCGGCGAATTGATGATCGCCACGGGATTGAGCGTGGGATTGGCGCCGGCGCCGGCGCCCGCGATGCAGGCCCCCAACTGGTTCGCGTTCTCGATCGCAACAACCGGCGCCTGTACCTTGATATAGGCCGGCATCGTCACCGTATTGGCGCAGCCGCCAGCGCCCGTGACGGTCAGCTTCACGGTGAAATTTCCGGTTGCGTTATAGGTGTGCGAAGGGGTCTGTTGATTGGAAGTCTGTCCATCGCCGAAATCCCACAGCCAGGACGTAGCGCCGACGGTCTTGTCGGTGAATTGTACCGTCAGCGGGGCCTTGCAGCCCCCGGTCGGCGTCGCGGTGAAAGCGGGTGTGGGCGGGTTCACCACCTGCACGGTCTGCGTGGTCGAATCCGCGCAGGAAGCGTAGTGGTTCACCAGCTTGACCCCATAAGAGCCGACGGCATTCCAGGTTTTTGTCGTGTTGGCGGTGTCCGAAGTCGTGCCGTCGCCGAAGTCCCAGGTGTTGACGGGCGGCAGCGGCGAACTGCTGTTGGAAAAAACCGCGGGTTGGTTCACGCATACCGACGTGGGGCCGATCATGGTGGCGTTGTTCCCGTTGAACGCGATGCTCTTCTGTAACGATGCCGTGCAGCCGAGACTACTGGTGACCTGGAGGTTGACAGAATAGTTGCCGGCGGCGGGGTAGGTGATATTCGAAGGGTTGGTGTCGGTGGAATTTGCGGGCAGCGCGCCATTGCCGAGCGACCAGTTGAAAGCGAGATTGCCCGGTCCGGCCGTCTGGTTGCGGAAATTGAGGATAAACGGGGCCGAACAGGAGGCGGATGTCTGGTCCCAGGCGAAATTGGGCTGGATGCCGCTGATCACGCGCAGATAGCGGGTGATGCTGGCGTTGTTGGTGCAACCGCCGGAATTGGTGACTTCGAGACCGATGGTATAATAGCCTGGCTGTGTATAGGTATGCGTCGGATTTTGCAGGTTGGAGGTGCTTCCGTCTCCGAGCGTCCACTTCCAGGAGCCGATGGCGCCCTGTCCGGGCGTGGATTGGTCGACGAACTGGATGGTCGACGGCGAACAGGCAAGCGTCAGGTTGGAACTGAATTGCACTGTCGGGAAAGGGAATACGGTGATATAGCCGGTTTTCCGCATGGCATTCGAGCCGTCGCGGTTCCTGGCGATGAGGGTGACGGTATAGGTGCCCGGTGTGCCGTACACGACATTCGGGTTTTGCAGATTGGATGTCTGACCGTTGCCGAAATCCCAGCTCCAAAACAGGGGACCATTGGTGGAAAGATCGTTGAACTTAACGGCAAGCGGGCCGCATCCGGAGGTAGGGGTAGCGGAAAAATCCGTGCCTGGAGCCTGCGCCCGGACCAGCGAAGTACCGAGCAGACAGAGGCACGATGCAATAAGTAGTCTTCTTCTCAACGAAACGTTCGTTTAGGTATGCGAAATTCAAGCAAATGACGGACCGGATTCGAAGGTTTTTCGGAGGGAGTGGAATTATTGTTTCTTCAACTGCAGGTAATCCGTCACATGGTTCACGGTATCGGTCGTCCGCGCGGAAACACTGTCGGTATAGCTGTCCGTGATCGTCCAGGTAGCGTTCAGGTTGACCAGCGGCTGACCGGCTCCCGGGAAATTCGCCGTGATGGTGCGGGCGAAGATGTTATCCGACCATTGACCGGTGACCGACGAAGTCCCGACCGTCCCCGTAACCGTATTGTCGGCCGCAAATTTAAAGAGATACCCTGAGAAAGAGGCGGTTATGTCAGTGGTGTTTTGTTTGTAACCGCTGACGTACCAATAACCGTCCGTCATGATGGACAGCGCGGCATTCTGTTCCTGTTGCTGTATATATTTCTTACAGGATACGGACGGGGTGAGCAGGATCGACGCGAACAGGATGTATGGGTATAAGCGGTTCATAGGCTGTGGATTAGATGATCAAATCCCATATATATTAACGTATTTATCATGCAAATAGTCTATAAAATATACGATTTCGAGGGGGGACCCGGTTGCTTTCCTGCACAACTGTTCGCTCGTGTATCGCCGGCCCCAGCGATGAATGTTCTCCCTTAGCCACTCCAAAAGCGGTGCCGTATTCCCCGCCGCAACGGCTTCCGAAAGCGTATGCAGTTGATTTTCAGCTGCTGAATACAACTGTGCGGCATAAAAACTGCCCAGGCTGTAAGTGGGGAAATACCCAAAGCTGCCGTGGCTCCAATGCACATCCTGCAGGCATCCGCGTTTATCGTCCGGAACCGTCACTCCCAGCCAGGTCTTATAGCTGTCGTTCCACCAGCCGGGGATATCCTTCACCGGAATACTGCCCTCGATCAATCCCTTTTCCAGTTGGTAGCGGATCATGACATGGAAATGATAGGAGACCTCATCGGCCTCGGTCCGGATCAACGACGGCTCGACGCGGTTGATGCCGTGATAAAACTGTTCGAGCGGTACCGGACCGAATTGTGCCGGAAAGACGGCCTGCAGGCGCGGATAGATGGTCCGCCACCACGCGAGGCTTCTGCCGATGTTGTTCTCCCAAAGTCTCGACTGCGATTCGTGGATGCCGAGGGACGCGAACTCTCCGAGCGGGAGGCCATAGGCTTCGGCCGGAAGGCCTTGTTCGTACAGCGCGTGCCCGGTTTCGTGTATGCAACTGAAGGTCATATGACTGAAATCCTTCTCATCGATGCGGGTAGTGATGCGTACGTCGCGCGGGTTAAAGCTGGTGGTGAACGGGTGTTCGGAAATATCCTGACGGCCCGCGTCGAAATCGAAACCCAGCAGGCGGATGAGGTCCATGCCGAAGTCCCACTGCAGCTGGCGTGGAAAATGGCCGTGCAGGAAAGTGTTGTCTACCTGCGGCCGGCCGGCGATGCGGTCGAGCAGCGTTTTCAGCGGCGTGCGTACGTCCGCGAAGATCTTGTCGAGGAGCGCCACCGTCGCTCCTTTCTCGTACTGGTCGAGCAGCGCATTGTAGGGGTGGACCTCGTAGCCGGCCAGATCGGCTTCCTCTTTTTTCAGCCGGACCATTTCCTCCAGATCGTCCTTAAACGCCGCGAAGGAATTTTCGGATCGCGCCTGGAGCCAGGAGTGGAAGCAGCGCGAACTCGCTTCACTGAGCCGGCGGACAAAGGCGGGGGTGAACTTGTTTTGTTTTTCGTAGTCTTCGAGACTTAGTTCTATATTGCGCCGGTGGTCTTCGGCAAGATCGTCGCGTGAGCGCAATTCCCGAAGGAGAGCGCCGAAATCGGCCGCGATCGACCATTCGTGAGCGATCTCCGAGAGGGTAGCCAGCTGGCGGGCGCGGAAATTCGCGCCTTTGGACGGGAGATAGGTCTCCTGGTCCCATTGCAGAACGGCGGCCGCGTACTTTACATCGGCTATTTTTTGCATACGATCGGTGTAGCTGGCGTACAGGTCCTGCGACGTGTTTGTTAAAACCATTTTAACATTATTTTCATCGGGAAAATTGCAAAACATTCCGAAATTAAGCGCATTTTCAGCAGCTTATTTTCGGCACTTATCATAGAATATGAAGAAATTACCCTGTTCTTTGCGCATCGTTCTCCTATCGATGGCGCCCTGTTTTGCAGGCGCCCAGAAAGTGGATTCGATGCTGTCTGTCTATGCGAACAATTATCCGCAGGAAAAGATCTATGTCCAATTCGACAAAAATCTCTATAACCCGGGAGAGACGATTTGGTTCAAGGCCTATATTTTTACCGGCGCGGATCCTTCGCTGATGAGCAGAAATTTTTATGCCGAGCTGTCGGACGCGTCGGGAGCCATCCTCCAGCGCAAGGTGTACCCGATCTCGGAATCGTCCACCGCCGGGAATTTTGATCTCCCCGCAAAGCTCGAGGCGCGGCATCTGCATTTTCGGGCGTACACGACCTGGATGACGAATTTCGATACGGCCTTTTATTTTGAAAAGGATATCCGCATCTATGATAAGAAGCTCGATTCGAATGCCACGGTAACGCTCATACCGCGTCAGACGCACCTCCAGTTCTTCCCCGAAGGCGGCGATATGGTCGGCGGGGTGGAGAACATGATCGCGTTCAAGGCCAACGATCAGTTCGGTTTGCCCGTGCCTGTCAAAGGCAGCGTGCAGGACAAGAGCGGCAAAGACATACTGACGTTTGCTTCGGAGCATGACGGGATGGGAAGGTTCGTGGTGACACCGGACAAGGACGATTCGCTGACCGCGGTGTGGCGGGATCCGGGCGGTATCGAGCACCGCACGGGGCTGCCGCCGGTGAAAAAGACCGGCGTCGTGTTGAGGGCGATACCCGGTCACGAGAAGGTGTTGTTCTCCGTGGCGCGGAGCGCGGAGGGCGGACCGGAATTGAAACACCTGACGATCATTGCGAGTATGCACCAGCACCTGGTGTACAAGGCCAGGATCAATCTCGAAGAGAATTTCATGAGCGGCGGCACGATCCCCACGGGGCAGTTGCCGAGCGGCGTCCTGCTGATGACGGTGTTCTCGTCCGGCATGATGCCCGTTTCCGAAAGGGTCATCTTCGTGAACAATCATGAATACCTTTTCCACCCCGAGATCGAAGTCGGGGCGAAAAGCGTGGTCCGCCGGGGAAAGAACAGCCTGATCATCGATGTACCGGATACGTTGAAGTCGAATCTTTCGCTGTCGGTGACGGATGCGACCGCGGATGGGGACTTCCCCGATGACGACAATATCGTATCGCGGTTGTTGCTGACCGGGGAGGTGAAGGGATATGTCCATGATCCTTATTACTATTTTGCGGGGACGGCGGACAGCCTGACTTCGCAACTCGATCTCGTCATGATGACGCACGGTTGGCGTCGTATCAAATGGGAAGCGCTGGCGAGCGGACGGGTGCCGGTGATCAAGAATCCCGAACAGGATTATCTTTCGATAAAGGCCGACGTGCTGGGTATAGATCCTTACAAGATCGCCAAGGACGAGTTCATGAACGTCATCCTCAGCAAAAAGGATTCGAGCACGCAGATGTTGCAGATACCGCATCTCTCGGGGTCGAAATTCGGCGTCACCGGTCTGGTCTTTTACGATACGGCCAAGGCCTACTACCAGTTCAACGTGAATCACAACCTGTCGAATGAAGCGGCGGTCACGATGAATACGGGGTTGTTGAGAGGGGCCAGGGTTGCCAAACCGTTGCTGACGGCGTTCGACGGCTGGACGGCCGAGGATTCCGCGTACCTGCGGCGCAATAAGTTCATCGTGCAGGAAACGGCGAGGGTCAAGCCGATCGAGAATCAGAAGGTCAAGACGCTGGAATCGGTAACGGTGCGCGGCCGTCAAAAGTCGGATGCGGAGAAACTGGACGAACGGTATTCCTCGGGGATGTTTTCCGGAGGAGATGCGCAATTGTTCGACCTCGTCGATGACCAGCTGGCCAGCTCGTATCCCGATATCTTCACCTATCTGCAGGGGAAGGTGGCGGGTTTGCAGATAACGCCCGGGCAGGGCCCCGGGGGGCTTCCCTCGTTGTCGTGGCGGGGTGGCAATCCGAGCCTGTACCTGAACGAGATGCAGGTGGACGCGCAGTCGCTGCAGGCCACGCCTGTCACGGACATTGCAGAAGTAAAGGTATTCCGTCCGGGTTCGGGGGTTGGGTTTGGCGGCGGTGCCGGGGGGGTGATAGCGATCTATACGAAGAAAGGCGGCGATGAAAAACGCAGTGACCCCAATATCAAAGGCCTCGACCGGGCCGTCCTGATCGGTTATTCGATGCCGAGGGAATTCTATTCGCCGAATTACCTGGAGGATTCGCCGGCCAATGAAGGGGAAGACCTGCGGACGACGCTTTACTGGAAACCGTACCTGCTCACCGACAAATTCACCAGGCAGGTGAATATCGATTTTTTCAATAACGATATCACGCGGAAATTGCGGGTCGTGCTGGAAGGGTTCAATGAGGACGGCAAACTGGCGCATATCGAGCAAATCATTCAATAGCGGAGCCGGGCGGGG
>DASZYU010000264.1:0-24474 GCA_035545215.1 Puia sp. | reverse complement strand
TAGGGGGACTCCCCCTATATCCTACAGGGCCAATTAACATGCCATGTCGCCGAGGAGGGGCGCCGGCCGTATTTGTGGCGGTATTTCCCCAAAAGCGGCGATTATTTCATTAAATTTGTAGGCATGGGCTCAACAACTACTACAACACCGACCCTGACAGCGAAAGATTTTGCTACCGATCAGGAAGTGCGCTGGTGCCCCGGATGCGGGGATTATTCCATCCTGGCGCAGGTTCAGAAGATCATGCCGACCCTGGGCATCCCCCGGGAGAACATCGTGATCATTTCGGGCATCGGCTGCAGCAGCCGCTTTCCCTACTACATGAACACGTACGGCATGCATTCGATTCACGGTCGCGCAGCGGCCATCGCCTCAGGTCTGAAGGCGACGCGTCCCGAGCTCAGCGTGTGGGTGGTCACCGGCGACGGCGACAGCCTTAGTATCGGCGGCAACCATACCATTCACCTGTTGCGCCGGAATTTCAACATCAATATTCTTTTGTTCAATAACCAGATATACGGGTTGACCAAGGGCCAATATTCGCCGACTTCGGAACAGCACAAGATCACCAAATCGACACCGTTCGGCAGTATCGATCACCCTTTCAATCCGCTGGCCCTCGCCAGGGGCGCCGACGCCAGCTTTGTAGCCAGGAGCATGGACCGGGACCCCAAACACCTGCAACAGATGTTGCTTCGCAGCCATGCGCACAAAGGGGCCAGTTTTCTCGAGATCTATCAGAACTGCAATATTTTCAATGACGGCGCCTTCGAGATCTTCACCGAGAAGGCCACCAAGCCGCTGGAGACCCTTTTCCTCGAGCAGGGAAAACCGCTCGTGTTCGGCGCGAACCGCGACAAGGCTATCCGTCTCGACGGGTTCCGTCCCGTGGTCGTGCAGCTGGGAGACGGCGTCAGCGAAAGCGACTGCTGGATCCATGACGAGAATGATTTCTTCAAGGCGCAGATCCTCGTCCGGATGTTCGACGACCCGAGGACCGAAGGGCATTTGCCCCGGCCGTTCGGCGTCTTTTACGAGACGGAGCGTCCATGCTACGAAGACATGCTCAATCTGCAGATCGAAGAAGTGGTCAGGAGCAAGGGCAAGGGCGATCTGGATAAGCTGTTACGTGGCAGCGAAACCTGGACAATCACCTGATGTCCGCGATCTTCCTTTCAGCTATCGCCATAAATTAAAAAGAGGTCGGCCCGACAGGATTGAGCCGCCTCTTTTTTGGTTTTTTCACAGTGAAGTATTTTTTCCTACTCCCATTGACCGGTCCGCCGGTCGCCGGGGTCAATCATTGATCTTTTTGGTGGGGTGACATCCGTTCGCCGCGGGAAGCGGTACGAAAACGGCGGACACCTGTTGGCTGCAGGCCAATCAATAAAATAAAGAGCCAGCGATAGACATCGCCGGCCTGTGCTTACCTCTGAAACCACAAAAAGAAAAAGTTGACATATCCGTGAATTTGCACTATTCTGCTGTTACATGAACTGTCCATGGGACAGGGTCCTCTGCTACACTATACCTTGCTGTTAGAATTGGTTACGACAGTAAAATTCGGGTGACCGATCATAGGGCAGACAGCCAGACTGTGCTTACCGGAATGGGAAGTTTCAGATAGGGTAACGACGAAAAAAGGTCAGTTATCAGGACAGGGGATTGGTACTTCAGTATGAGGTGGAATTGGAATCTTCGGATGGAAATTGGACGCCTTTAAAAAGCATTCATAAGAGACGAGGAAATTGGATCAAATAGTCTTTAGGTGGTGGCTTCGATCAGAGTGTATAAGCGCGGTAAAAATAAAGACAGTTTTGGTAAAAAGCAATATTTTTTTTTCAATTTTTGTCCGCCTTTTTTTCACAGGCCCGTCAGCCGCCGGAGCCGGTCGTCTAAGCCCTTACTGAACAAGGGTTTCAGCCGAACGGGACGGACTCCTTTTACCGGATCTCCCTGTCGGCCGCCCTGAAGGTCATCTCCTTCTTCCGGTTGAACCACCATTCGGGCGCCGTCTTTTTCATCAGCGTATCGATATTCCGCATTCCCATCAGGTACCAAATGCCTTTCAGCTTTCCGCTGAGCGAAGACTGCAGGGCCCGGAGACTCATCGCAAAGCCGCTGTCCAGGTATTCCATATGATGCCAGTAGCCCGCGGGCATGAAGAGCGTATCTCCGTGTTCCAGGATCACTTCATATCCTTTGGCGAGCCGCAGCGCGGGATATTTTTCAAGCTCGAGCTTGTTGCGGGTCTCGTCGAAATAGTGTTCGAAATTGACGAAACTGAGCACCTCCCAGGGCTTGCGGTAGAGTTTGTGCTGTTCTTCGAACGGGAAAAGCAATACGCGTTTCCGGCCGATGAATTGGGTATGCACGATATGCGAAAGATCGATGTCGAAATGCATGTGAGTGACAGAACCTTTGCCGCCGACAAACAGCATGGGGTATCGTTTGACGAATCCTTTCATGAGCTGTTCCGGCCATTCGAAATCGCCGATGAGCTGCGGAGCATGTTCGAAGATGTTGAACAGGAAGATGCGCCATTGCGCGGGGCCGCTGCGGACCATATCGATGTATTCGCCGAATTTCATGTAATCATCCGCCGTATTGATCGGCGTATAAGCGTCGCTTTTCACGTTGTTGTATACGCCTACCTCGACGTTGCCGACAATGGATTTGAAATAGTCCCAGGTCCATTTCGTATAGGCGGGCCAGTGTTTGGACAGCCCGGTGATCACCAATGGCTTCATCGGCGTATAATAGCCGTTCTTAAAGTCTTCCGGAGTGATGCTTTCCACTTTGTCCAGCGCCTGTAATTGCATGCATCGATCGATTTATACCGGCAAATTTAAAAATAATTCCACGTTAAGGAAATGTTAGCAAGCGCGGGCGTCGGAGCAGTGTGATTTTTTTCCTAAATTTCCGAATGTTATTGCAGCTGCATCCGGTCAATCCTCAGCCAAGGAATATAGAAACGGTCGTCCGCTGTCTGCTGGACGGCGGCGTCATCGTCTATCCCACCGATACCATTTACGGACTCGGTTGCGATATCTTCCAGCCCAAAGCCGTGGAACGCATCTGCCGCATCAAGCAGGTGGATCCGGCAAAGGCGCAGCTTTCCTTCATCTGCAGCGATCTCAGCGATCTGAGCCACTATACCAAAAGCATTTCGACCCCCTTGTACCGGTTGCTGCGGACCCATTTGCCCGGCCCGTATACGTTCATCCTTCCCGCGAGCAAACAAGTGCCGAAGATACTCAAAAGCAAAAAAGACACCATCGGATTGCGGGTTCCCGACAATACGATCGCCCGTTCACTCGTCCGTGAACTGGGGCATCCGATCCTGAGCTCGTCGCTGCCGGGAGACTTTCCGGGCGGCCACCGCATCAGGCAGGAGGTGAAACAAGGTCGCGCGCGTTCCCATGACGGCCCTTTGGCCGGACCCCCTCCGGCCTTTTTGGTCGAAGACTACACGGACCCGGAGATCATTCATGAAAAATTCCGGAACCTGGTTGACATCGTCGTCGACGGGGGCATCGGGGGCGTTCTGCCTTCCACGGTGGTCGATTGCACGGGTGATGAACCGGTCCTGCTGAGAAAAGGGTTGGGTGAATGGGAGGAGGCGCCGGAGACGTGACTAATCCACAAAGTCCAGTTCTTCCTGACCCCAGGCGGCGGGATCGATATTAAAGCTTTTCCGGTGGTATTTGCAAAGCCCGTACCGTTCGATCGCATCCCGGTGTTCTTTTGTCCCATAGCCTTTGTTGGAGTTCCAGCCATAGTACGGGTATTCGGCGTGCAGGCTTTGCATATAGTCGTCCCGCCACGTCTTGGCCAGGATGCTTGCGGCGGCTATCGACGAGAAAAGGCCGTCTCCTTTGACGATACAGCGGTGGGGGGTCCTTTTATAACGCGTGAAGCGATTCCCGTCGATGAGCAGCAGTCGTGGCCTGAGCTTCAACTGGTCCAGCGCGAGATGCATCGCCTTGAAGGAGGCCTTGAGGATATTGATCCGGTCGATCTCGTCGTGGTCAACCCGCGCGACGGCCCATGCCAACGCATTGGCCTCGATAAAAACGCGCAGTTCGCCCCGGTCTTCGGCAGTCACCTGTTTGGAATCATTCAACAGCGGATGATAGAATCCCTCCGGAAGGATCACGGCCGCCGCGAACACGGGCCCGGCATAACAGCCGCGACCTGCCTCATCGCAACCGGCTTCCACCAGGTCTTCCTGGTAATGACTCCGCAGGGGATTCTCCATGCGCCAAAAATACCGTCTTTTGGGAATGCGCGGCGGTATCTGGATAAAAAAACGGAAATTTGCCCGCGAGATCCAGAAATTTACCCGCGCGATGCAGGGACTTACCCGCGAAACGCAGAAACTTACCCGCCAGATGCAGAAACTCACACCCGCCATGCGATCCTCTTACCGTTCTTCCGCACGCCCGGTGGCGATCTGGGTGTACACCGGGGTCATAATGCTGATCATCCAGGTCATTCTCGGCGGCATCACCCGTCTCACGGGTTCGGGTCTGTCGATCACGCATTGGGACGTCGTTACGGGCGCCCTCCCGCCTTTGAATGAAACGGAGTGGCAGCACGCCTTCGATGCCTATAAACAAACGCCCCAGTACCATATCCTCAACTCCGGTTTCACGCTTTCCGATTTTAAGTCCATCTTTTTCTGGGAATGGTTCCACCGGTTCTGGGCGCGTCTCGTGGGTGTCGTGTTCCTCGTAGGATTCGTTTGGCTCCTTTTGAGACGCCGGCTGCAGCGATGGATGATCCGGCCGCTGGTCGCGCTTTTTCTGCTGGGAGCCCTCCAGGGCGCGATCGGTTGGATCATGGTGGCCAGCGGTCTGACGGGAGACGCGATCTATGTCGAACCGACCCGGCTGGCGTTGCACTTTATTTTTGCGCTGGGTCTGATCGTCTATGCTTTTTGGTTCGCCCTGCTGTTGTCCGTGCCCCGCGACCAGCGGCTGATCCGCCTGCCGCCGCGCCCGCTGACGTTTTACGAAAGCGCGTATGCCGCCCGCGTCGCGGTATTGCGACGGTGGAGCATTGCCCTGCTGGTGCTGCTTTTCTTCCAGCTGTTGTACGGAGCGCTCATGGCCGGTCATAAGGCCGCTGCCGCAGCTCCGACCTGGCCCGATATCAATGGCAGCTGGATACCGGATAGTTTGTTCACGCAGCGCCCGCTGGCACGGGACCTCATCGGTAACCGCTTCACGGTACAATTCATCCATCGCACGCTGGGCTACCTGCTGTTCGTCGTCGTCGTATGCTGGACCATCGCGGCCGCGCGGATATCGCCCGTCCCCGCTTCTTTCCGACGATGGCGGCGCATGCCTTTGCTGCTGATTTCCGTACAGGTGGTGCTTGGGGTATGCAGCCTGCTGACGAGTCCGGGCATCATCCCTCAGCATTGGGTTGCCTTCGACTGGTTGGCGCAGTTCCACCAGGTGAACGGGCTCCTGTTCCTATTGTTAATGACCGGGATGTTGTACCTTGTGATTCCCGTAAGAATAAGCTCCGTATGATGCGAATCCTTAAAGCTGTTTATTATTTCTTCCCGGTACAGCTTCTTCTATTGCACTTAAAAAAATTCCAGGTCCTCCTGATATTCTGGTTGATCCTTTTCAGCACGCTGGGCGGCGGTTTTCTGCGTGCGTATGGTGCGGACGCGCTGTTCCTGACACCGGAGTACCTCGGCGACGTCAGCCCGATCAGCGCTTCGATCGTCGGCATTGCCACCGGCATCTTCATCATGAGCTGGAACATCACTACCTTCATCATTTTCAGCCGCCATTTCCGTTTCCTGGCCACGACCGGAAAGCCGTTTCTGAAATACTGCATCAACAACACGATCCTGCCGGCAATCTTCCTCATCTATTACCTGATCAGGGTCCTGCAGTTCAGCATCAACCGCGAACTGCTGACGTTGCACGCAGTCCTTTTGTTGTCCGCGGGTTTCGTTGCCGGGCTGGCCTTCATCGTCTCTGTCTCCTTCGTTTATTTTTTCCGTGCGGACAGGACCATTATCCGCCGCATGACGCCGGTCATCAGCAACCCCAAACTGTTCAAATCGCAATTCAGCAAAGAGGAGGTCAAATTGAACGAAAGCCGGCTGATGCGCGTGAAATGGTACCTGAATTCGCCGACGTCCATCAAAAAAACACGCGACGTGGCGCACTACAGCAAGGCGTTCATCGAAAGTATTTTCAACCGGCACCACATCGCCGCGGTCCTGTCGATCTTCGTGGCGTTCATCTTCCTGATCCTGGTCGGCTTCTTCATGGACAGCAAGTTCTTCCAACTGCCGGCGGCCGCGAGCATCCTCATCTTTTTCGCAATCCTGATCTCCTTGTCCGGCGCCTTCTCGTATTTCCTGCAATCCTGGAGCATTCCTTTTCTCGTGGTCCTCTTCTTTATCTTCAACCTGCTGTACCGGTACAACGTCATCGACCCCACGAACAAGGCGTACGGTCTGGACTATGGGGCGAAGATCGAACGGCCCCTCTATGACCGGGAAACGTTGCTGCAGCTGTGTTCGGAAAGGAATGTCGAACGGGACAAGGCCAACATGATCCGCATCCTGGAACGGTGGAAGGCGCGACAGACCTCTCCAAGACCCACGCTCTTTTTGGTCAATACCAGCGGCGGCGGCACGCGGAGCGCGACGTTCACATTGAGCATCCTGCAGCGGCTGGACAGTCTCAGCGGCGGACAACTGATGCGCAAGACGTTTCTGATCACCGGCGCTTCCGGTGGAATGCTGGGCGCCGCTTATTTCCGTGAGCTGGCCAGGCGGCGGGAGGAAGGGGACAGCTCGATCCATCTGCAGGACCATCAATACGTCGACGACATTTCGCGCGATCTGCTGAATACCCTTTTCTCTTCGTTCGTGGCGAGGGACCTGGCTTCCCCGGCGCAGGAGTTCACCGTGGACGGTCATGAATATGTCAAGGACCGGGGATTCGCATTCGAACAACGGCTCGATCAGATCACGCACGGTTTGCTGAACATTCAGCTCAAGGATGTGGCGGCCTACGAATCGGCCGCGGAGGAGCCGCTGATGTTGTTCAGCCCGGTCGTTACGAGGGACAGCCGGGCGTTGATCATTTCCACGCAGCCCGTCAGCTTCCTGATGCGTCCCCGGTTCGACAGCACCCGAATACCTTCGATGGACCCCGATGCCATCGATTTTTCCGCGCTCTTCGCCCGCCAGGGCCCGATGGACCTTCGCCTGTTGACCGCTTTGCGGATGAACGCCACCTTTCCGTACGTCCTTCCCAACGTTTGGTTGCCGACCCGTCCCGTTATCGATGTAATGGACGCCGGGTTCCGTGATAATTTCGGCGAGCTGGACGCCGTCCGGTTCCTGAACGCTTTCCGCGAATGGCTGCAAAAGAATACCGACGGGGTCGTGCTGCTTCAGATACGCGACCGGAAGGCGGGAGGATGGCAGAACCCGTACGAGTCCAACGATATTACGGAGATCATTACCAAACCGCTGTTGTTGTTGCAGGATAACTGGTATAAGATGCAGGAATATAACCAGGACGACCTGCTGAGTTTGTCGCAAAATGGGATGGGATTTCCTTTCCGGAAACTGATCTTTCAATACGTTCCCAAGACGGAGTACGAAGGCGCGGCGCTGAACTTTCACCTCACGCGGGAAGAAAAGCAGAATATCGCCGGGTCGCTGGACAATGCGGATAATAAACGCGCTTTCCGCGATTTCGCGGGTCTGATGCGTTAAGGAGGCGACCTGTGCGGAGAAGACCGGCTCGCCAAACCGGTGTCCTGGGAGGCGCCGGATTCCGCTAAGGCTGTATCAGGAGGATGGCCCGGGGGTCGACTTCGATCCGGAACGTGCCGGACGAGTTCCTGGGGTCGCCGTCGATATGCAAAGGAGCGCCGCCGGGGTTTTCGATCACGAGCGCCGGCGTCTGGAAGTAGGGGATCTTTGCCGAATCATTCCTGCCTGGAACGGGGGCAACCCGGTAACCGCCGAGCACCTGTCGCAGCACCGCGAGCAGGAAACGCAACCGGTTCGTCTTTCGGGCGACGACGATATCGAGCAGGCCATCCTGCAGGCTGGCCCGCGGGGCGATGGTGAAATTGTTTCCGAATTGATTGGCGTTTGCGATGCTGATGAAAAAGGCCATGACGTCGAGGACGGTCTGTCCGCCGTCGCTGCGGGGAACATGGAGCCGGAAGGGGTGGGGATGCGCGGTGAAAAAATTCTTCATGGTCACCCGGATATAGGTCTGCAGCCCGCGTCGATCCTGCCGCGCGAATTCGTGGGCCACTTTTCCATCGAGGCCGATACCGCATAGCATGCAGGAGAACTGGCCGTTGATGTGCAGGCCGTCGATGAAAGCAGCCTTCGCGGCGAATATGATGTCGAGCGCCCTGGCGGGATCTGTCGGTATGCCGGCCGCCAACGCCAGGCCGTTGCCCGAGCCCATCGGGATGATACCGATCCGTGCCGCGGATCTTTTCAAAGCCGCCGCCACCGCGCTGACGGTACCGTCGCCGCCACAGATGACGACATCCGTAACGCCCCCGTTTTCGATCAGGGGCAGCAGGTGATCGTAGCGACCTTCGGCATCGGTAGGCAAGATCTCAAACGGGATCCCCTGTGCGGCGGTCCGATCGGCGATCAGCTCGCGCAACGAGGTCTTGCCCTTCGTTCCCGAGATCGGATTGATAAGATAGATGATCTTTCTTGCCATTACCTGCCGCAAATATGCGCCAATTTTAGTTATGCCGGCGTGGGGAGCCCGGAAGGCCGGCGACCGGGCGCGCGGAATCGGCGGTCCTCGCGGGGATATGAAGGATATCCGACAGGAAATGTTCGATACCCTCCTCGACGCCGGGTACATCGTGCGAACGGATGCCGCTGCCGATGACATGGGTACCGGCGTCCGGGATATCTTTTTTATACTTCAATGCAGGAGGCGTGCCGAGTTCGTCGAACATCTCCAGTTCCGCGGAAACCTTCACGGTACTGTCCTGGTGCGTCTTATCCTTGTAGAAATAGAATAGCCCTACGGGCTGGCGCACTTTTTGAAAAGTGGACTTATTCATCGTCGTCTCGACATGTTCTTCGAGCTGCACGACCGCCTCGGTGCGGTATTTGGGATACCAATATTGCCGGTACAGCGGGCCGTAGTCGTCTTTGCTGATGATATAGTCCGAGCCGGTCACGAGATGCGCGATCTGCAGTCCCCACGGATCGTTCAGCAGCCAGGCGTTCGGGTCATTGATCGCGATGTTCGGTGAAAGCAGCACGAGCGCAGCCACCCGGTCGGGATAGGCCGCAGCCAATTGCAGCGCGAGCGTTCCGCCGGTTGAAGTACCCATGAGGATGACCTTATCGCCCAGCTGCTGTCCGATGGCCAGCGCCAGCTGAGCGGAAGACCAGAGCTTTTCGGCCGTCAGGTTGACCATCGCGTCTGCGGTGTCGATGCCGTGTTCGGCCAGCCTGGACAGGTAGAGGTTGCAGCCGTATTTTCCGGCGATATCGCGGTGAACGGGATCGCCTTCTCCCTGGGAAGCGGAAAAGCCGTGGAGGTAAACGATCGCGTACGGCGTCTTTTTGCGGGAGCTGTCGGCCCAGACGATGCGGGCCTCGTTGTCGGGTTTGAGCTTGTGCACGGCTTCGTGGCCGGCGATGAAGTTTTCCAGCGCGGTCGGGTCGGCAGGGACGACGGGCATGACCCGGTCATAAACGGGGGCATCGGGCTTGGGCCCTTCGAGGTACAACAGGACCAGCAGCAGCGGAATGAATAACCACAACCACCGGTATTTGCGCGTTTTACGCATTGGATAAAAATTTGGCTGAATTTATACCATTCTGAAGGTTTTTTGTGTTATTTCTGGTACAAAGCAGCGTTTCGATTGGGAAATCCGGCTGTTTTTGGCTAACTTTGCGCGCCCAAACGGAGCCGGTGAACCGGTCGCCGGACGGTGTGGCGCCGAAGGGTATTTTGAAGCGAAAGCCCGGGTGCCGAAGGACGCAGCTGGAGCCGAAGGGCCGTAAAGGAAAATAAATATATGTCAATCAGAAACATAGCTATTATTGCGCACGTCGACCACGGCAAAACGACCCTGGTGGACAAGATCTTGCATGCTACCCATGTCTTTCGTGAGAACCAGGAAACGGGCGAGTTGATCATGGATAACAACGATCTTGAGAAGGAAAGGGGCATCACGATCTTCAGCAAGAATGCTGCCGTCGAATACAAGGACACCAAGATCAATGTTATCGATACCCCGGGTCACTCGGATTTCGGCGGTGAGGTGGAGCGGGTCCTGAAAATGGCCGACGGCGTCCTGCTACTCGTGGATGCGTTCGAAGGGCCCATGCCGCAGACCCGCTTTGTGCTTCAAAAAGCGCTGCAACTGAATCTGAAACCCATTGTCGTCATCAACAAGGTAGATAAGCCGAACTGTCGCCCGGATGAAGTCCACGACGCCGTTTTTGAATTGTTCTTCAACCTTGACGCGACGGAAGAGCAGTTGAACTTCCCGACGTTTTACGGAAGCGGGAAGAACGGCTGGTTCAACAGCAAGAATGAACCCTGCGCGGATATTACCCCGCTATTGGATGGTATCCTCGAGTATGTGCCCGAGCCGAATGTGGTGCAAGGTCCCTTGCAGATGCAGATCACTTCGCTCGACTATTCATCTTTCCTGGGCCGTATCGCAGTGGGCAAAGTAGCGAGGGGTTCTATCCGCGAGAATCAACCCGTTGCCCTCATGCAGGCCGACGGCAGTGTCAAACGATCGAAAGTAAAAGAGCTGTATACGTTCATGGGAATGGGGAAAAAGAAGGCTGCGGAGGTCATGGCGGGCGATATCTGCGCCGTCGTGGGCCTGGAAGACTTCAACATTGGCGATACGATTGCGGACGCCGAAAACCCCGAAGCGCTGCCGGTCATCAGCGTCGATGAACCGACCATGAGCATGCTTTTCAGCATCAACAACTCGCCATTCTACGGAAAGGATGGGAAGTTCGTCACCTCGCGGCATCTGCGCGACCGGCTGATGAAAGAGACCGAGAAGAATCTTGCCTTGAAAGTGCAGGATACGGATGGGGCCGACAGCTTTCTCGTATATGGTCGCGGCATCCTGCACCTGGGCATTCTCATAGAGACCATGCGCCGCGAAGGGTTCGAGCTCACCGTCGGACAACCGCAGGTGCTGGTCAAAGAGATCAACGGAAAGAAACACGAGCCTTATGAAAACCTGGTCGTGGATGTTCCCGGCGAATTCAGCGGAAAGGTCATCGACCTGGTCACGCAGCGCAAAGGCGAGCTCCTCGTGATGGAAACAAAGGGCGAAATGCAACACCTCGAGTTCGAAATACCGAGCCGGGGGCTGATCGGTCTGCGGAGCAATATGCTCACCAGCACTGCGGGTGAAGCGGTCATGGCCCACCGGTTCCTCGAATACAAACCCTGGAAGGGCCCCATCCCCGGTCGCAACAACGGGGTGTTGCTGAGCAAGAACCAGGAAAAGACGACGGCTTATTCCATTGACAAGCTGCAGGACCGCGGAACGTTTTTCGTCGATCCGGGCGAGGACGTGTACGCCGGTCAGATCATCGCCGAGCATATCAAACCGGGCGACCTGATCGTGAACGCAACCGAAGGGAAGAAGCTGACCAATATGCGCGCCAGCGGCAGCGATGACGCGGTTCGGATCGCTCCGAAAAAGCAGATGACGCTGGAAGAATGCATGGAATATATCCAACAGGACGAGTGTATCGAAGTGACTCCCAAGAAGATCCGTCTGCGCAAAACGATCCTCGATGAGGAAGAGCGTAAGAAATATCAGCGGATGCTGAAAACGGAAGAGGTCGGAGGATAAGTTGTATCTTTGCGGTACGAACATGCTAAGGTACCTTTTCATATTGTTCCTTTTCTTTTTAACGGCCACGGTACCGGCGCCTGCCGCCGCGCAATGCTCCATCTGTACACGGACGGCGCAGCAACTGGGCGAACGGCCCGCCAAAGCCCTGAACAAAGGCATCATTTACCTGGCCTTCAGCCCGCTGGCCATAGCTGGTGTGATCGGCTATCGCTGGTGGAAGAGTGAATATCATGAAGAACAGCCGGGAAATGAGTGAAAATCCGCTCGTTTCTATCGTATTGGGCACCTATAACGGGGAGGCCTTCCTGGAAGAACAACTGCGGTCCGTCCTGGACCAGACCTATCCGCATCTCGAGATCATCGCGATCGATGACGGCAGCACCGACGGCACCGTCCGCATGCTTCGGGAATATGCCGCCAGGGACGGACGCATCCGGGTAATCGTCAACGAAACCAATCTGGGGTTCATCCGCAATTTTGAAAAAGGCGCGCGTTTATCTACCGGAAAATGGATCGCCTTCTGCGATCAGGACGACTATTGGATGCCCGAAAAAGTGGAAAAGATGGTGCGCGGGATCGGCGACTATCCCATGATTTATTGCGATTCGGCGCTTTGCGGTTCCGACCTGCAACCGCAGGGAAAACGGATCTCGGATCTTGTCCATTACCAGTCTTTCGATGATTGCCGTCAGCTGTGTGTCTTTTCGAGGATGTATGGTCATGCGACACTGATCACCCGGACGTTGTTCGAGAAGGCCAGCCCGTTCGTGGAGCAAATGCCGCATGACGGCTGGCTCGCCTTCCACGCCACCTTACAGGGAGGGGTGAAATATTTGCCCGAAGTGCTGGTCCATTATCGTCAGCATGCCGCCAACGTATTCGGGGTGGTCGGAAGGAAAAGAAAGAAGGGCAACCGCCCGCCCGGGAGCCGGGCCGACAAACGGAGAAGGGAACTGGCGAGGGTCCGTTTCCGTATGAATGCCTTTTATGAGGCCTGTCCCGACTCGCTGACCGTCCAGAAAAGTTTATTGGGAGCGCTGGTCAGGAGTTACCGCAACTTCTCCCTGCCGAATGATTTCCGGCGGGTCATACTCTTCCTGAAGAACTATCGGTACCTGCTCGTCGTTAAAAAATACTCCAGGTTCAGGAAATACCTTTTTTGTCTGAAGATGTTCGTGAAGATAAAGTAAGAACGAACCGGTAAAGATTGAACGGGCCTTCTTTCGATGCCGCCCGGATCATGACGGCCAGGTCCTGTTTCGTGATCCCTTTCATCTTCTGTTCGCGAAGGAGGAGGTAGGCGCGCTCGGCCAGAAGCCGGTAACGCCGCTCATCCGCGTCGTCCCTTGCCTGATCTTCGAGGATGAGCCTGACCAATTGATCGATGCCTTCCTGCCGGGAAGCGACGGTCTTTACGATCGGGACATCGCGGCCCTGGCCGCGCGATTGCATCGAACGCAGATTGTGCACGAAAAGGTCGGCACCCGGCCGGTCGCTCTTGTTCACGACGAAAATATCGGCGATCTCCAGCAGGCCCGCTTTCATCGATTGGATATCGTCCCCGCCTTCCGGCGCCAATACTACCACAGTGGTATCTGCAAGACCGGCGATCTCGATTTCGTTCTGCCCCACGCCCACCGTCTCGACGATCAGGTGATCGAAGGGCGCCAGTTTGAGGAGATCCGCGATCTCGATAATGCGTGGATGAAGCCCGCCGAGCGAACCGCGGGTCGAGAGGCTCCGGATAAAAACATCCGGGTGATTGTACCATTCGCTCATGCGGATGCGGTCGCCGAGCAACGCTCCGAAGTAGAATGCAGAAGAGGGATCGACGCATAGCACGGCCACCTTCTTATGCTCGCCGACGTAACAGCGGATAAGCGCGTCGACCAGCGTGCTTTTGCCCACACCGGGCGGACCGGTGATACCGACGATCTTCAGCGGTGAGGGCGGCAGACCGGCCAAAAGGGCGTGATAGTCTTCGATGCCGTTTTCGATATAGGAGATCGCCCTGGCGAGCGCCCTCGTATTACCGCTGCGGATATCCTGCAAACGCTGCTGTTCGCTGCTGACCATGACCGGATATTTTCCGTGAATTTAGTTATCTTCGTCCAATAAGATCAGGAATGCAACGAGCGCGTAACGACACGGCGGCGGGAGGGGAGCAGCGAACCTTTATTATCAGCCGTACCGATGCCATAGGGGATGTAGTGCTGACGCTTCCGGTCGCCGGTGTGCTCCGGTCGCTTTATCCTTCCTCGCGGATTTTTTTTTTAGGAAGGGCATACACCAGGGACATAATAAAAGCCTGCGATCATATCGATGAATTCCTCAGTTGGGACGAACTGCGCCAACTGCCGGCGCGCGCCGCCGTCCGGCAACTGGCTGCCACGGGAGCGGACACGATCATCCATGTATTCCCCGACGCGAAGATCGCGCGACTCGCCCGTGACGCGGGTATCCGCCGGCGTATCGGCACCAGCCACCGGCTCTTTCACTATCTTTATTGCAATGTGCTCGTCCCGCTGTCCCGGAAACATTCGCCTTATCACGAAAGCCAGTTGAATCTCCAGCTCCTGGCGCCGTTGGGGGCGAAGGAATTGTATTCTCCCGGGGAGATCGCCAATTGTTACGGACTCACCCGTCTTCCGGAGCTGCCCCCCTCCATCGCGGGGCTACTGGCGCCGGATCGGTTCAACCTTATTCTTCACCCCAAGTCGCGGGGCAACGGGCGGGAATGGGGCCTCGATAATTTCCGCGAGTTGATCGGCATCCTTCCGCAGGAGCGGTTCAAGCTTTTTCTAACCGGCACTGCCGCGGAGGGTCAGCTGCTGGAACCCCTGGTCGACGAGTTCCCCTTTTTGACAGATCTCACCGGCCGGATGACGCTCGATCACTTCCTGTCCTTCATTGCGGCCGCAGACGGTCTGTTGGCGTCCGGGACCGGTCCGCTGCATATGGCCGCCGCGCTCGGCATCCACGCACTGGGTCTGTTCCCGCCGATCCGCCCCATCCATCCCGGAAGGTGGGCCCCGGTTGGTCCGCGGGCGCGGGTCTTCGTCTACAAAACCGAATGCGACGCTTGCAGAAAAACGGCCGATTGCGTATGCATGCGCGAAATCCAACCGCGGCAGATCCGGGACTATCTGCTGACGCTGCCGGCGCCGGTCCGGGCGCACGCAGGTCAGAAATAAAAGACTTATTTTTACAGTCATGACGAACTTCATTCCGGTGTTTCCCCTGGGCATCGTCGTATACCCGGGAGAAATGGTGAATCTGCATATATTCGAACCGAAATATAAACAGCTGATCAATGAATGTTACGCCGAAAGCAAACCCTTCGGCATCCCGACGGTCATCGATAACAAGCTGAACGAGATGGGTACGCTGGTACGGATAACCCAGCTGGTGAAGGTGTATGAGAACGGAGAGATGGACATCAAGACCGTTGGTATCCGCGTCTTTCGCGTGCTCGAGCTGATCCGGAATGTCCCCGACAAATTGTTCAGCGGCGCGATCGTGAATTATCCCGAGAACAGCGAAGGGCCGGTGAAAAGGGACCTGATGCAACGCGTGGTCAACGCCATCCGCGAGCTGCATCGCCTTCTCAACATCGAGAAGGATTTCCACAAACCCGACGAAGAACTGGCGAGCTACGATATTGCACATCATGTCGGCTTTTCGCTGGAGCAGGAATACGAGCTGCTGGGTTTGATGCGCGAAGAGCAGCGGCAGGAATACATCAAACGCCACCTCGGAAAAGTACTGCCGGTGATCGCAGAAATGGAAACATTGAAGGAAAGGGTAAAGCTGAACGGGCATTTCAAAAACCTCTCCTCCTTCAAATTCGAAGACTGATGCCTACGACCCTCTGTTTGGATTTTGGGAATACGCGGAAAAAATGCGCCGTCTTTACGCATGAAACGTTGACAGAAGAGCTGGTGCTCGAAAACGATGGCAGTGAGGCGATCCGGGCGCTCGTGGACCGGTATCATCCCGAACGTTCCATCCTGGCTTCGGTGGTCGATCACAACCAGGACATCGAGCAGCTGCTTCGGGCGAAAACCAGGTTTCACAAGCTGAGCTACCTTTCCAGGTTGCCGGTGACGACCGGGGCGGTGGGAAAACCGGAAACCATCGGGGCCGACAGGCTTGCGCTGGTCTCTGCCGCCGTCACGCTTTTTCCGGGCAAGAACAATCTCGTCATCGGGTTGGGTTCCGCGGTCACGTATAATTATGTGAACAAATACCGGGAATTCATCGGCGGCGGCATCTCGCCGGGTATGGAGATGCGTTTGCGGTCGCTGCACGAATTCACCGCCAGGCTGCCATTGGTGAAGGCCGACTGGAATTTCCCTCTCGCCGGTTACGACACGCGGACGAATATACTCAGCGGCGTGATCCTCGGCATGGCAAAAGAGATCGATGGGATGATCGGCGCCTTTGAAGAAAAGTATGACAATTTTAACGTGCTCTTAAGCGGAGGCGACGCCGTCTATTTCACCCGTCACCTGAAAAAGAAGATATTTGCCGATCCTTATTTAATCTACAAAGGTTTGTATGCCATCAGTGTCTGCAATGACTAGGACGTTGTTGCTGCCTTCGGTAGTTTTGCTGCTACTGGGCGCCTGCGCCGGTAAAACCGCGGTCCGGCCTGCCAACCCCGTCCATGCCGTCGTACCGGAAGAAGCCGACAGCATCGTGAGCCTGATGAGCGAACCCGTGGATTCGGCGGGAAAGCTGGTGGCCAGAGTGAAGGGAAGACTGACATCGCCATTCATGTTGCGGTTCGACCGGGCGGATTCACCCTACGCCGAATTCCCGAGGAGCCTGCACGTCGATTTTTACAACGACTCGATGCAGGTGGAAAGCAGGCTGGATGCAAAATATGGAAAATACCTGCAGAACCAGGATAAGGTGTTCCTGCGGGATTCGGTGGTAGTGAAGAACATCCTGAAGGGCGATACGCTCCGGTGCAAGACCCTGTGGTGGGACCAGCATACGGAACGGTTTACGACCGATGACTCTGTACGCATCTATACGCCGGATAAGATCCTGTATGGGACGGGCATGGAGGCGGACCAGAATTTCCGTTGGTATACGATCATGCACATGACCGGGATCGTGTTGCACGCGGGTGGAGACATCCCTAAATAAATAAAAGCAAGGAACATGGAATACCGTCGTTTAGGAAGGTCGGGTTTGCAGCTGAGCGCCCTGTCCTTTGGCAGCTGGGTCACCTTTCACGGACAGATCGAAGACAAAAATGCCGACGAGCTCATGGGCATCGCCTATGACCGCGGGATCAATTTCTTTGACAACGCGGAAACGTACGCGGATGGAGAAAGCGAAAAGATGATGGGACGCGTGCTGCAAAAGAAGAATTGGGACAGGACATCGTACGTGGTCTCTTCGAAAGCCTATTTCGGTTCGCGTAAACAGCTGCTGCCGAACCAAACCGGTCTCAGCCGCAAACACCTGGTAGAAGCCTGTCACGAGGCCCTGCAACGTCTGCAGATGGAATACCTGGACCTGTATTTCTGCCACCGGCCCGACCCCAACACACCCATTGAAGAGGTGGTTTGGACCATGCACAACCTCATCCAGCAGGGAAAGATCCTGTATTGGGGGACCAGCCAGTGGAGCGCGGCGGAGATCATGGAAGCGCATAGCGTGGCGCAGCGATACAGGCTCATCGGGCCGACGATGGAACAGCCGCAATACAACCTGTTCGAGCGGTATAAGATGGAACTCGAGTACCCGCCCATTTTCCGAAACGTAGGCATGGGTACCACGATCTTCAGCCCGCTGGCAGCAGGTTTTCTGACCGGGAAATACCAGGGAGGCATTCCCGAGGGTTCGAGGCTGGCGATGGAAAGTTTCGGATGGCTGCGGAAACGGTGGTTGCAGGAAGACCGGATTCGCAAGGTCGAACAATTGAAAACGGTGGCGGCGCGGCTCGGCGCCTCGCTTCCTTCGCTGGCCATTGCCTGGACGATCGCCAATCCCAACGTGACGACGGCGATCCTCGGGGCGACCAAAAAGGAACAGTTGCTGGAGAACCTGAAGGCCCTGGAGGTCCTGCCCAAACTGACTGCGGAGGTAATGTCGTCGATCGAGGACATTGTCCAAAACAAACCCTATTTCGATATGGCCTGACAATCAAATAGTTGCTCTTGCAAGCTCCGCCAAACGGCGGGGCTTTTTTGTGCTGCGCGGCCCCGGGTCCGCGCAACAGGATAGCCCGGCGCTCCGCCGGAAGCCGGACCGCAATCGGGCGGCCTGTGAAAATTCTCAATTAAACGTTTGTTTAATTCAAACGTTTGTTTAACTTTGTGCCGTCAATTCAAAACGTACATGTCAGATAAAAGAGAACATATTCTCATCGAAGCCGAGAAGCTTTTTGGAGAGAGGGGGTTTGACGGGACTTCGGTCCGGGATATTGCACAGTGCGCCGGGGTCAACCTGGCCATGATCTCTTATTATTTCGGCTCCAAGGAGAAGTTGCTGGAGTCGCTGGTGGTGTTCCGCGCCGAATATGCTTATGGCATCCTGGAAGAGTTGAACAAGGACCAGTCCCTGAGTCCCTGGGATAAGATCGACCGGCTGATCGATTTTTACGTCGACCGGATCCTCAACAACCTCCGCTTTCACAATATCATGTACCAGGAATCGACCGCAGTGCGCTCGGAAGAGATCAAGGAGAAGATCATTGCGATCAAAATGCGCAATCTCGACCAGATCACCAAGATCATTACGGACGGCCAGCAGAAGAAGCTGTTCCGGCAGGTGGATATCCCCATGACAGTGGGGACGATCATGGGAACCATTTCATCCTACACCCAATCACGGGCTTACAGCTGTAACATACTTGCCATACGGGAAGACACAGACGATGAAGCGTATCGTGCCAAGCTTTCTCCGCGTCTGAAGGCGCACCTCAAGCAGGTCCTGAGGGCTCACCTGGACATCAGGAACGAGGACAGGGAAGGGAAGGATTGAGACACGGGCAGCCAAATTTATTGAACCGAAGTTTAAATACAAGCTCAACATGAAAAAAGGATTTTTATGCTTCTTCCTTTTCGCATTTGTTTTCGCCGGCGCCCAGCCCAGGACGCTCGGCCTGGAGGAAGCGGTTCAACTGGGGGTTCACAACAGCAAGCAGCTGAAACGTTCGCAGAACAGGATCGATGAAGCCCTGGCCCGGTTAGATCAGGTGAAAGACGATGCGTTGCCGAGTGCCAGGGTCAGCCTGCAATACCTGCATGCGTTGATGCTGTCCCGCATGATCTCCATTCCAGGCGTCACGAAAGACCCCGTCAGGATCCCCTTCGATTTCCCGGCGTATATGGGTACCCTGTCGGTGACCGAACCCATTTTTGCGGGTAACAAGCTGAAGTATGCGCGTCAATCGGCCAACCTGATGTTGGAGATGAGCCGCCTCGATGCCGACAGGGACAAGGAGGACGTCATCTACCTGGTGATCAACTCCTACCTCAACTACGACAAGATCCTCGAGAACCAGCTGATCGTCGCGCGGAATATGCAGGACGTCCAAAGCAAACTGGAAGAGATCACCAAATATGAAAGCCAGGGTCTGGCGACGCAGAACGACGTGCTTCGCTACCAGCTGCAAAAATCGCAGATGGAACTGACCGAACTCGAACTGGAGAACAACCGCAAGATCGCCAACTACAACATGAATATCCTCTTGGGTCTGCCGGACTCGACCGAGATCATATTACCCGCGCTGGACTACCGGCTGAACGAAACCTTTGTGTTTAACGACCTGCTCCAGCAAGCCGAGACCAATCGCCGCGAGGTGCAGGATCTCTCGTACCAGACGCGGCAGGCGGACATCAATATAAAGCAGATACACGATCAGCGGCTGCCAACGCTGGCGGCCACCGGCGGTATGTATTATATCAATCCGACCGGGGAAGTCATCCCGACCCATAACAACCTGATCGCTCCGATCACGCTCGGGGTCGGTGTTTCCTGGGACATCGGCACCTTGTATACCAACAAGAACAAACAGCGGGAAGCGGCGGTCCAGCGGCGGGACCTGAACACGGCGAGAGACCAGGTCATCGACGAGATCCGAAAGGACGTCCATCAGCAGTTCGTCGGGTACCAGACGGCGCTGCAAAAGATCAAGACCCTGGAAGTGGCCGTATCGCAGGCCGAAGAGAACGAAAGGATCACCGAATCCAAATTCAGGAACAACCTTGTCACGACGACGGACCGCATCGATGCGCAGACGCAGCTCTACCAGGCGCGCGTCAATCTCGAGCTGGCCAAATCGGACGCTACGATAGCTTATTACAACGTCCTGCGGTCAACCGGCAAGATCCATCTATAAACTAATTCTAACAGCATTCAAACAGTCGAATCGATATGGAACAAAATAACACACAGAAGAAAGGCGGCAAAAAAAAGCTCGCATTCCCGATCATCCTGGCGGTGGTGTTGGTGGGCGGCCTCATCTTTGGTATCAAGGAATATATTTATTACAGCAAGCACGAAACGACGGATGACGCGCAGGTCGATGCCGATATCAGCCCGGTGGTCGCGAGGGTGACCGGCTATGTCAAGGACATCCGCTTCGTCGATAACCAGTTCGTGCATGCCGGGGATACGCTCGTGGTGCTGGATGACCGCGATTACCAGGTCAAACTGCAGCAGGCGCTGGCGGCCCTCAGTTCCACGAAGCAAACGGTGGACGTGTCGCAGCAGCAGGTATCGGAGGCCCGGACCAGCATCGCCACCGCCCAGGCCAATGTGGAAGCGGCAAAAGTAGCGGTATGGAAAGCCAATGCGGATTTCGAGCGGTATCAGAACCTCTATAACGACCACGCCATCACCAAGGCGCAATACGACGATGCCAAAGCCGCGAAAGAGTCGGCAGAGGCGGCGCTGAACATCGCACAAACCCAGGTGCCCACGCAGCACAGACGGGTCGATGTCTCGCAACGGCAGGTCGGCGCCACTTCTTCGACGCTGGCCACGCGCCAGGCCGATGTGGATTATGCCCGTCTTCAGTTGTCTTATACGGTGATCACGGCCCCCGCAAGTGGTATCGTCTCCAAAAGGAATATCCAGCTGGGTCAATTGGTGCAGTCCGGACAGACGCTTTTTGCCATCGTGAATGCCAGCAGCATCTATGTCACCGCGAATTTTAAAGAGACACAGATGGAGCCGCTGAAGATCGGTCAGAAGGTCGACATTTCGGTCGACGCGTACCCCGACAGCACATTCCATGGACAGGTGGAATCCTTCTCTGGCGCCACCGGCGCAAAATTCTCGCTGCTTCCCCCGGATAACGCCACAGGCAATTTCGTAAAGGTCGTGCAGCGCGTTCCGGTCAGGATCAAGCTGGAAAGTGATTCCTCGGCAATGCATCTGCTGAGACCCGGCATGAGCGTCGATGTGGTCGTATACACGAAATAGCGGCGGGCGGAATATCATTGAAGATTATTAAACTATTGAGTCATGGCAGAACATGGACTTAGAAAATGGATCATCACCATCACGGTGATCGTGGCCTCCCTGCTCGAGCTCATCGATACGACCATCGTAAACGTCGCCCTGCCCAAGATTATGGGCAACCTGGGAGCGACATTGGAAGATGCCGGCTGGATCGTCACGGGCTATGCCGTGGCCAACGTGATCGTGCTGCCGATGTCCGGCTGGCTGGGAGATCGTTTTGGACGAAAGAACTACTTTATAACCTCTATCCTTATCTTTACGGCGGCCTCCTTTCTTTGCGGTCATGCCCACAGTCTTGCCGAGCTGGTATCCTTCCGGTTGGTACAGGGTCTGGCCGGCGGAGGATTGCTGTCCACGGCGCAGGCGATCCTGATCGAGACGTGGCCGAGAGAAGAGATCGGTATGGCGACAGCCTTGTTCGGTATGGGGGCCGTGGTCGGACCTACCGTCGGACCCACCATCGGCGGCTATATCACGGACCACTTCGACTGGCCCTGGATATTTTACGTGAACCTGCCCGTGGGAGCGATCGCGGCTTTTTGTGTGTCGGTGTTTGTAAAGGAATCGCCGAGATATGCCAAAGGTAAACCGGTGGACTGGTGGGGTATCCTCTTCCTGGCGATCGGGGTGGGAAGCCTGCAGGTCGTGCTGGAAAAAGGCGAGTCGGAGGATTGGTTCTCCAAGACGTATATTACGGTACTCACGTTCGCGACTATCGTGGCCGCGATCGTCTTCGTCTGGCGCGAGCTGAGCACGGATCACCCCGTGGTCAATTTCCGCATCCTGAAGAACCGAAGTTTCGCCATCGGCATAGTGACATCTTTCGTATTGGGTTTTGCGTTATACGGGTCGGTTTTCATCTTCCCCGTATTCTGTCAGAACCTGCTCGGATTCACCGCCGAGCAAACAGGTCTGATCCTGTTGCCCGGTGGCCTTGCGACGATCATGATGATGCCGTGGGTCGGCCGCATGCTCAAACGAGGGGTACCCGCGCAATTGATGTCGGCAGGAGGGTTCATTTTGTTCTTCGTATTCACGCTGATGTTGTCCAATTCCACGCTGGAATCGGGCACCGGCGATTTCTTCTGGCCTTTGATCGTGCGCGGCCTGGGGATGTCCATTTTGTTCGTGCCGCTGACCACCCTCGCATTACAGGACTTGCCCCCGCAGGATATGGGGCAGGGTACCGGGCTCAACAACATGATGCGACAGCTCGGCGGATCTTTCGGGATCGCCCTTCTGACGACGCTGGTCCATGTCAAATCCTCCAGCGTCTGGGCTAACCTGGTCGCCTATATCAATCCCTACAACACGGCATTCGTGCAAAGACGCCAGGAGTTGATTCAGGGTTTCATAAGTAAGGGGTATTCCATGTCGGATGCCATCGAGGCGGCGAACCGGGCCCTGGGCGGCATCGTTGCCAAACAAACCATGCTGGTCACGTATGACCAGCTGTATCTGACTATCGGCATATTCGTTCTATGCTGTATACCGATCATATTCCTGCAGAAATTCAAGAGGAAACCGCTCATAGCGGCGGGCGCCCACTAGACTCGGTACAGCAGCAAAAAAGCTGGAAAGGAAAACACGAACAGGAAGGCATCCGGAACATTAGCGCAAACCACGGGTCCATGCAAAAAGAGAAGTCCTGATACTATCAGGACTTCTCAATGTTTTTGTACGACACTTAACCATCAGTTTCTTGGCCATCAATAGGTACAAATTTTAACTTCGATTCTTCTTAGGATTTGGATAAAACGTGGATTTTGGATTTAAGCTTAATAAGTTTTGATCGATCGGGACTTGGGTTTTTCAGCGGATCTTTTTCGGTTTTTTCAAGGATTTCGGATCAGTGGTTTTGCTTTCGGACGTTGGATTTTCGGGTTTCATTCATTCGGTCTTTCTTCGGACATTGGATTTGGGGCCGCTGATCGATCAATACTTAACGATACAAACATACGATCCGGGGGAGCCCGTTGCAAGAGCAGAAGTGCCCGATTTCAGGGTTGATGAATTTACTGTCCCCTTCGTAAAACTACGATCGGGGCTCCCGAAAACCCCGCATCTTTGTTTCAAAAGAGCATAAATTATCCTATTTTGGAGTTTCTTATCAATGAAAGCTTTTGAAAATAAGACGGTACTGATCACGGGAGGCACCCGGGGGATCGGCAAGGCCATAGCCATCCGGCTGGCCAGGGAAGGAGCCGGTATTGCCATCGTAGGCAAGACCGCCGAGCCCAATCCCAAACTGGAAGGCACGATCTATACCGCAGCTGAAGAGATCGCCGCTGCCGGCGGCGGAAAGGTCCTTCCGCTTTGCGGCGACATTCGGTCTGATGACGTTATCAGGCACGTAGTTTCGGCCACCGCCGAAGCCTTTGGAGGCATCGACGTCCTGGTCAACAATGCCAGCGCGATCAACCTGACGACCACTGAACAGGTCGGGGAGAAGCGATACGATCTGATGCAGGATATCAACGTCCGGGGAACCTTCTTCATGACACAGGCCTGCATCCCTCACCTCAAAAAGGCGCATAACCCGCACATTTTGAATCTTTCCCCGCCGCTCAATCTGGACCCGCGCTGGTTTGCTCCGCACCTCGCCTATACGCTCAGCAAATACGGGATGAGTATGATCATTCTCGGCCTGGCGGAGGAACTGAAACAATATCGTATTGCCGCCAATGCGCTGTGGCCAAAAACGACGATCGCTACAGCGGCGGTGAAGAATCTGTTGGGCGGCGACTTCCTGGTGCAGCGCAGCAGAACGCCGGAGATCGTGGCCGACGCAGCGTATTATATCCTTCGGCGGCCTTCTTTTGAGACGACGGGCAATTTTTTTATCGATGAGGACGTTCTACAGCGGGAGGGGATCACCGATCTCGGCCGCTATGCGGTCAATCCCGATGTCAAACTGATGAACGATCTTTTTTTGTAAATAGATGAACCGCTAACCTTTTTTTCATTTTAATCCTTGGGTAAAGGCAACATCGTCCTCCCGCTTAGAGCGGGAGGTTTTTTTTGGGCATGGGCGGCTTCATTCCGCCGGGCGGCCTGCGTCCGGGGGCGGATCGCCGATCTACTCGGGCCGCATCT
>DASZYU010000263.1:0-4373 GCA_035545215.1 Puia sp. | reverse complement strand
ATCGAAGGACGCGATCTCCTGATCGACAAGGCAGACGTGATGGTCTGCGAAGGGTTCACGGGCAACGTAATCCTCAAACTGGCCGAATCGCTGTTCGATATCACGCGACGGCACAAGACGGAAAGCGAGTTCTTCGACCGGTTCGACTTCGAATATTATGGCGGCACTCCCCTGCTCGGCGTCACTAAACCCGTGATCATCGGCCATGGCATTTCGCGCGGGAAGTCCTTCCTCAATATGCTGCGCCTCGCACAGAAGATGCTGGAAACCGATCTGCTGGGCAAAATGAAGGAAAGCTTTCTATCCTGATGCGGGAAATAGTCCGATACTTGGTTTCGTTTCTAAGCAGCAGTTCCCGCCCCGCCCTCTTATTCACGTTGTTCTTCGTTGCCGCCCTGGTTGCCGCGAACTATACCATCGGCATTGAAGCGCGGCTACAGGCCCTGCCGTGGTACCTCGCCATTGCGGGATTCTTTATTTTTTTCAGCATCGTCGTATCGCTCGTCTGGGGTCTCCAGTATGAATGGGGGCCAAAAGAACGATCGGGCGCTCCCGTCGCGACGGTCCGGGGCGGCCGCATCCGCGTCGAGACGGCGACGAAAGCCCAGTCCTATTTCAAGCCGAAAATGGTGTCGCTGCTCGCCCTTGCCGTATTCTTCTTCTCGCTGAAGATGGTACACTGGGACCTGCTGTCGCTGCTGCCGCGCCGTCTCGGCTATCCCTGGAACCGGTATACGCTGCTGGTCCTTCAGCTACCGCTCAAACTGGCCTTGTTGTTCCTTTTTCTGGGCTTGTGCCGCAGGCTCGACCTGACCGGGAATCTCCGCGAGATCGGACTCACGGGCCGGGGATTCAGACCCGGACCCTATTTTGGTTTGTTGCTGCTGCTCGTCCCGTTGGTCGCGATAGCATCAACGCAACACGATTTTCTCGCCGTGTATCCAAAAGCCGGTCAACTCGGCTTTCTGGACGCCTATGCGAAACCGTCATGGCCTTGGAAAGCGGTCTACGAGGTCTGTTACGGTCTCGATTTCCTCGGCATCGAGCTCTTTTTCCGGGGGCTGCTCGTCATCGGCCTGGTTCGCTATGCCGGCGCCGACGCCATACTCCCGATGGCCGCCTTCTATTGTACGATCCATTTCGGCAAACCGATGGGGGAATGCATTTCCGCATTTTTCGGCGGCCTCGTCCTGGGCGTAGTGGCCTATCGCACCCGTACGATTTACGGCGGTCTCATCGTCCATCTCGGTCTGGCCTGGCTCATGGAACTGGGCGGCTGGCTGGAGCATCTGTGGATGCACTGAGCCATACCCGGTTACTCGCTACGCAATGCCTTCACGGGATTGGCCGTTGCCGCAGAGAAGGTCTGAGTAACGATCAGCACGATCATCACCACCGCCAGGCACCCGGCGGCTTCCACGAAGGGCCAGATCCCGATGGTTATCCTGGTTGCATAGTTCTGCAGCCACCGGTGCATGATCCACCACGCCAATGGGCTGGCGACTACGCCCCCCGCGAGCAGCAGAGGCAGGTACTCGCGCAGGAAAAGCCGGATGATACCCGCAACGTCCGAGCCGACAACTTTCCTGATGGCGATCTCTTTCGTTCGCCGCTGGACGCTCAACGTGAGCAGACCGATGACGCCCAAAGCGACGATCACCAGCGAGAGTACGGTCGAAAGATCGGCTGCTTTCTGAATACGCAGCTCTCCGCTATAAACGGCCGACAGCGTCTCATCCATGAATTCATAGTCGAATGGCGCGCCGGGAAGCAGCTTGCTCCATTGGTTTTGCAGACCCGCGATCTCCGCGGGAATATTGCCCGGCTTGAGTTTGAACGATAGGTAGCGGTAAGCATACGCAAGCCCTAAATGGGTAAAGACGGCCGGGGAGATCGGCGCTCCCATCGCGTCGAAATGAAAATCCTTTATTACGCCCGCGATGCTGAAGACCTGGGGGAAACCCGCGAAACGGAATTTTTGCCCGATAGCATCCGCCGGATGCTTCCAGCCCAATGCGCGCGCCGCGCTCTCGTTGATCACCATGCGCATGGAATCGTCATTGTTGTACATGGGGTCCGAGTTAAAGAAATGACCTGCCGCCATGGGGATCTGGTAGACCGATGCATAGTGCTCGTCTGCAATGTACTGTTGTACCACGACCGCGTGGGTGGAATCTTCGCCCAGTTTGAACATATTGCGGATGCCACTGAAATTTCCGTTGGGTGTCTCGTAGGAAAGCGCCGCATCTTTCACACCCGGCAGCGATGTGAAGCCGTCCCGCACCTGTTCCATATGTTGCACTCCTTGCAGGTTCCAGTTCCTCGGTACCTGGGCAGTCACTACGAAATCCTTTTTGAAGCCCAGCTGATCGCTGAAGAAAAGAGCCACCTGGCGGGAAACGATCAGGGCCCCGATCAGGGCGACAATGGCGATACCGAACTGGAAACCGACCAGTCCTTTTCGCAGCAGGTCGCGGTCCCGGATCGAAGCGAGTTTGCCTTTCAGCGATTCGACGCTGGGCAGCGAGGAAAGGACAAAGGCGGGATAAAGCCCGGCAACGACCCCCAGCAACACAACGAAGAGGGGCAGGAAGCACCATAAAGCGACCGGGAGTTCCCTGAACGGAGGAAGGTCTTTCCCGAGCATGCCGGAAAAGAGAGGCGTACAGGCGCCGTAGAGCAAGAGTGCAAGACCCGAAGCCAGCACCACCAGCAGGATCGATTCGGTAAGGAATTGGCGGATCAATTGAAGACGTATTCCGCCAAGCACCTTGCGCACACCGATCTCCTTCATCCGCGCAGCCGACCGGCCGACCGAGAGATTGACAAAGTTGATGACCGCCATCGCGAGGATAAAGACAGCGATATAGAGTAGGGTCAGCACCATCGGTTTTGCGCCGGCGAGATAAAACTCGGTTAGTGGTCTGGGTTTGACCGTGAGGTCCGCCGCAAATTGAGACGCATTCACCTTGATCAGGTGACGGATCGGTCCGGCGAGCTGTTCCGGCTTCACGCCGGGCTGCAGTTCGACATAGCTGGGGATATAGATGTTCTGCCAGCCCATATTCCGTCCGAAGAATTGCTGACTGACGACCGGGATGAAGACGGTGCTGACGGCGCCTGGGATCAGGCCGGTGACGGAGTTGCGAGGTGGATCGGCCATGACGGCGGTGATACGAAAGGGATGCCGGGTGCCGGCAAAACTCGCGATCAGCAGGTCTCGGCCCACGACATCGGTCCGGCCGAAAACTTTTTGCGCCTCGCCGGCGGTAATGACGACCGTAAAAGGATCGTCAAGCGCGGTATGCGGGTCACCCGCCAGTAGACGAAACCCATACATATCGAATAGGGTGCTGTCGGACACCGCTGCAAAAGCCCTAAAATAACGATCGCCGACCGAGACCGTACAGGTGATGCCATCCCAGCGAAAATAGTTAGCCACCAACGAAGGATAGTTGGTTTTCAGGGCGGGGGCCAATTCAGCGACGGTGGTAATGCCGGGACCCATGGACGGATTTCTCCAGACGCTTTCCAGGAAGAATTGCCGGTCGGCATGACGGAGATCATGGTTGACACGCCATTCGCTCCACGCGAATGCCCCGATGAGGAGGAAAAAGGCGATGCCGATGGAAAGACCGGTGATATTTAACAGCGAGTGAAACCGGCTCCGCGAGATGCTGCGGATGGCAGTCTTGTAGTAGTTGACGAGCATGCGCGTTGGATTGATCCTCCAACGCAGTAATTAGAATGCCAAACTCACAATGATTTGGCATCCAATGCATGCCGTCATTGCAGTCGCCGGAAAGTGTCCGTTTCCGCGACACGCGATGACCGTTGCCGGGCGGAAAAAATTGCTACCAACCTGTAAGCCGGATCCTGTCCCCGCCACCGACCCGAATCGGACGGCGGGCGGCCATCATTTATCTGGCCCCTGCATTACTGCAGGGATCTAGCTGCCTACCCTCCGGCGTCGACCCCATGTGGGGCCATCGGACGAGCAGCCCTCGACCACCGGTATACGTGGCATTTCAGCATGCAAGGTTTACCCGCGCAGACGGTTACCCGCCGGCGCCGTGGGCTCTTACCCCACGTTTTCATCCTCACCCATCGGCCGCCGAAGCCGCCGCCAGGCAGTTATTTTCTGTGGCACTCTCTGTGAACGCTTGCGCGCCCCCCGGCTATTGACCGGTGCATTGCCCTGTGCTGTCCGGACTTTCCTCCCCCGCGCGAACGGAAGCGATGGCCCGGTTGGTAGCGTCTGCAAAGATAAGGCAAAGCCATTAAAGCTCGCCGCCATCTGCGTGCTGCAAATGCGCATCGGCGCCGAGATCGGTCTCCGATCATTTTTTCCTATACTGGAAAAAGATCTCCGT
>DASZYU010000262.1:0-6109 GCA_035545215.1 Puia sp. | reverse complement strand
TGACCAGGAAGCATCGTCAGGCTGCGCCCCGGAAAAGAGGATCCGAAATAGATCGTGCAGGGGTATCCGTACAGCGCCGGCCGACATATCCAGCAAAAAGGCCAGCACCAACAACAGCAGCAGACCCGTCAGCGACAATTTCCGTAATTGGCTCCTCATTTCAGTTGTTTATAATAATACAGGCTATCGCCCGGCAGCAAACCCGGATGCAGTATCCGGATCAGGTCGGCCAGGATAAGATCGGGATGCATCGAGCCGGATTCCCAGTAGTCGTTGGACCCGAGATCATTGATGCGCCGGTTGTAATTGTACAGCGCGTCTGTGCGGTAGGCTCGCAGGCTCGTGAAGCGGCTGTCCTGCGCCGCCACATCCGCCCTCGAATCGACATTTCCGAGGTTCAGCCAGACATCCGCCTTCAGGGCAATGGGCGCTACGGCCTCAAAGCTCAGCGCAAGGCTGCCCGTCCCCTTCGTATCCGACCAGTGATAATCCGCGCCCGCATCCCGGAAGAACTGCGCCATAAAGCTTCCGCCGGCGGGTACGTACCAGGTCCCTTTGAACGGCATGTCGGATATAATGGTTGGATGGGAACTGGCATGGCGGCCAATGTCCGCGAGCCGCCGGTAGCTTTGTGCGAGGCTATCGAATTTCCTTTCGACCCGTTCGTCCTTATCGACGAGCGCGCCCATCAGCTTGACCCACTCGGAGCGGCCCAAAGGGGTCGTCTCGAGCCAGTCTGCGTCGGGCAGAACGGGTATCCCCGCATCGGTGAGTGTCTTATAAGCCCCTCCTGCGGCATCCGGATCACTCATTGCGATCAGGACGCCCGGATGCATAGCAATGACGGCTTCATTATCGATCCCGGCATCGATGCCTACCTGTTTCACCTTCCCTGCGCGGATACCCGAGCGGACGATCGGCGAGTTGACATACTGGATGCTGCCGACGCCGGTGATCCGGTCGGCGACACCGGCAAATTCCGCCATGGCTATGTGCATGGAAGAGACGACGGCCATCCGCTGTACGGGGGTCACGATCACGGGCAGACCCGCTCGCTCCGCAGGGGGGGCGACGCCTTTTTCCACCAACAGAAAGTGCAGTGTGTCGCTTCTGCCGTTCCGGCGATCGAAGATGCTGACATCGCGGTACCCCGGGTAATAATCGATACGAAAGCCCCGCGCGTACAGGATATGCGTGCGCGGCGCCGACCGCGCGGCCGTCGGATGTTTTTCCGGGGCTTGCCGGCAGCCGGCGGAGGAACCCGATATGCCCGCCAGCAGCAGCATGCCAAAGAGAGAGAGAAGGCCAGCGCCTGTTTCGTTCCTGAACATACTTTACATCGCTTTTATCCGGAAAGGACCGACCGCTTTTTACCCGAAAGACGGTAAGTCGATGATCGTGGCAGGTCTTCTGGCTTGTGCCGGTCCAGTATGCCTTCCCATCCCCCGAACAGGGATAGTGGACAGAAGTGGGCTGGATCGAAAAAGGCACTCACAGCTACGGGTATAGCGCCGGATTCATACCGGTCTTCCCTTTTAAGCCGCCACAGCGGCGCCATGAACGCCGGTAAAGCTAAACAAAAACTCGTATTTATGCGCAGACGCGGATTTTTTGAATAGGGAACCGATGCTTTTTCACTGTCGGTGCTGTGCGCTATACGGACCGTATTTTTTAGTAGCTTGCGGGCAGCTTGATGGAATAACATGAAGATAAAGCAATTCTTGCTGGCGGTTTTGGGTGAAAAAAGATATCTGAGTCTCCTGTCCAACGCATTTCAGCTGCTGTACCGTACCGGGCGCCTCGGGAAAGACTATCAGGATATCTATTTCCTGAAGCGGTTCATCCGGAAAGGAGATACCTGCATCGATATCGGAGCGCACCTGGGCTATTACACGCTGGAACTTGGAAGACTCGTGGGGCCGGAAGGCAAGGTCTATGCGGTCGAGCCGATGAGCAAGTTCAACAGCGTATTAAAACGGGTCCTTGCGCGGTACAGGGTCCGCAATGTGACGGTCTACCCGGTCGCATTGGGCGGCGATGGCCAGTATGTCGAGATGGGGATACCCGCCATCGATCGAAAGAAAAGGTTCGCCTATGCAAGGGTGATGGAATCGAGTCCCGGGCTCGAGTATGCGGAGTCGGAAATAGTAGAGAACCGCCGCGGCGACCAGCTTTTTGCCGGCATAGGCCGTCTCGACTTTGTCAAATGCGACGTGGAAGGTTTGGAATTCGCGGTTTTTTCCTCCATGATGCAGACGCTGACCGACTATCACCCCATCCTGCTGATCGAGATCATTGACCGCGAGCACAGGATACGCCTGCACGAACTGCTCAACCCCCTGGGGTATACGGCCTTCGCGCTGGACCGCGGTAAATGGCGCGCGATAGACGTCTACGACAAGGCGCCCGTCGTATCGCAGAACAATTATTTCATTGCAGCCGAAGCCCGCCGGCGCCTGGATCATTTATTCTTCCTGGCTCCGTAGTCGAGCGAGACGCCCGCAAAGCCATTCCTGCCCGCCGAGACGTTGTAGTACCTTCCTGCCGCTGCGTTGAAATCATTGCCGAGACTGTATTTGACATTCAATGCATTGTCGATGCCCGCAAAGGCGTCGAGCCGCAACCTCCCGGACACGATCATGCGGTATCCCAGGCGTCCGCCCAGCAGATTGTATGACCCCGCCCACGCGGTATTGGCGTCGTTCAGGGCTACATGGTCCGACCAGGTGTCGGTGAGATGTGCGTATATGCCCGGCTTCGTCGACACGTCCAGGCCCATGACCACCAGTTGCGGCGGTACGCTCGGAAGGCGGTGACCGGAGAAATTGCTCGTGTCCTGCGTAAAGCTGCTGTAATGGAAGTCATGCCAGGTATCGCTGACGAAGACCCGGAGGTTGTTGACAAAGGCCGCGGGGTCATCGACGATCTTGTACGAGACCAATGTTTCCAGACCGCGCTGGTCCGTTCCGCCGGCATTGATGGAATAGCCGACGCCGGAAGAATCGATCCGCTGGACGATCGCATTCCGGATATGGAAAACAAAGGCATCGACATCATAGAAAAGCCGTCCTTTCAACGAACTGCCGCGCAGGCCCAGTTCGTAATCGATGCCATCTTCCGGTTGCAGCGGGGGGCCGATCAAACCGTTGCTTCTTTGCAGCTCTTGCACCGTCGGCGTCGAAAAGCCGCGCGAGGCGCTGGCATATGCGGAAAGGTCGGGCGTGATCTTCTTCAGCAAAGCGATCCGGGGAGCCACCTTATTGTTGAATCGGATCGGATGACTTAGGGGTGGGATGACCGATACGCGCGTGATCGTTACCGCATTTTCATTCAGGCTCGCTCCTGCCGTCAATGTCCAGCCGCCGTGCAACCGCAGATCGCCCTGCGCGAACGCCATCCAGGTCCAGTTCGCGAGCCGGTCGTCGGTCTGCAGGGTGTCTTCGACGCCCGACCTGTTGGCATAGTCGCGCGTTTCAAAAAATCCCCGTTGCGCTTCCGCTCCGGCATTGAGTTGCAGCGAACCGATGCCGAGCTCCGTCTTGTACAGGAAGACCGTCCTTCCGCCGAAATGCGGTTCCTGCCGGTATTCATAAACGCGGATACCGGGGTTCGTAAAATCCGTGTACGCTCCGTAGACGGAGGTGACGTTTTGCCAGGCATCGCTGAAATGGTATTCGTTGGCAAACCCGGCCGTGAAGTTCTTCTGGAAAATAGCCGCATGGGCCTGCACCGCACCCGGCTGGGTACCGGCGGCCGGGCGGGCCATCCGCGCGTCCCGGTCGTATTCCTTCTCCGTGAGACCGCCCGGGGTCTGGTAGTAAAGATCACTGTATAGCACGTATGCATGGATCGTTTGTTTTTGCGAAGGTCGCAGAAGGGTTTCCCATGTACCTGCATCGCGCCGCATCGCGGTTTGCTGCCGGTAGCCGTCGCTCGTCTGGTGAGTGTAGGTGAGCCTGTTACGATGATCCGCGTCGCCGGAACGGAAGTCGAAATTCAGGCTGTTGGTGTTATAGCTGCCGCCGGAATAATCGACGCCGATGCCTTTCTCCCACGCGCTGGGCATGCCCTGGATGAGAACGGCGCCGCCGATGCCCGCGCCATAGAGACTGCCGGCCGTGCCTTTGATGATCTCCAGCGATTGGAAATTGTAAAAGCCCAGTTCATTCAGGTAGGTATTGCCCCCGGGGTCGGTCAGCGGAATCTCGTTCCAGTAGATCTTGATATCCCGTACGCCGAAGGGCGAACGGAGCGAACTGCCGCGGATGTTCAGCCGATAGCTGCCGGGGGAGCGTTCCTCCATTCGCACGCCGGGGTTTGCGTTCATTGCGGGCAGGATGCTGGTATTGGAAAACCGGTCGAGGGACGCTTTGCTGACAATGCTGACAGGCGCAGCCACATCGGCCAGCCTCCGGTTCAACTCGTATGCTTTGACCACGATCTCGTTCAATGGCCGCGTATCGGACGAATCGATGAGGAAACCCGGAGGATGAGCCTGCTGAGCGTTAGAGAGAAGTGCATGGGCACAGGCCGTCATCAGCAGTAGGTAGGTTTTTTTCATCCCGGGGATTTAGATAGGTAAAAATACCACAAATAGATTATCTTCAAATTCATTATCTCGCTCCCGGTGCCAAACGGGCCTTGTTCACGTATGATCAAAAAACAGTTGAATTTATTCGATCTCAGCATGATCGTGGTCAGCCTGGTGATCGGCATGGGCATTTTTCGTACACCTGTAGTAGCGGCCGCCAGGGCCGGAACCCCGGCGGTATTCTTCCTGGCCTGGGCCCTTGGCGGGGTCATTGCCTTGTGCGGTGCGCTCACGTACGCGGAGATCGGCTCGCGCTACCCCGTCACCGGCGGTTATTATAAAATATTCTCGCTGGCTTATCATCCTTCGCTGGCTTTTTCCATCAATTGCATAGAACTGGTGTCAAATGCCGGCTCGACCGCCTTTACCGCCGTCGTCGGCGCCGAGTATATCGGGCGTTTTTTCTATCATACAGGTCCGACCCCCGCCGCGTTTCGCGGCGGCGTGACCGCCGCCGCGGTAGGTTTCCTGTATATCGTGAACCTCCTTGGTTTGCGCATGAGCAGCCGGGTCCAAAATGCGCTCACGCTCATCAAATTGCTGTTGATCTTTTTACTGCTGGCGGCCTTGTTCGGCAGCCATCCTCTGCCGGCGCCCCTGACCACGGCGGTTCCCGGCCCGGAACATCCACCCGGGTTTTTCCGCGCACTGGGTTTTGCGCTGGTGGCGGTCTCGTTCAGTTATGGCGGTTATCAGCAGACCATCAACTTCGGCGGTGAGATACGTAACCCGGGCTCGATGATCCCGCGCGGCATCGGCATTGGCATCGCGATCATCATCACGCTGTACCTGTCATTGAACTTCGTTTACAGCAAGGTGATCGGGTTTCATTCGTTGCAAACGGCCGATTCGATCGCAGCGCTGCTGATGGGCCACCTTTTCGGACCGGCCGGCGACGCCCTTCTTCGTTGTCTGATGTTCGTATCCGTACTTGCCTATGTCAATGTGTCGATCATGAGCAACCCGCGGGTCATGTTCGCCATGAGCGGAGAGGGCCTGTTGCCGGGCCTTTTCGGTAAACGGACGGCGCGTCATGAGGTCATCGTCTGGTCCCTGACCGCGTTTTGCGCGACCATCGTCCTTACGCTCCTGTTCAGCACGCAGGTCGAAAAGATCATCAACTGGACGATCTTCATGGACAGCATCGCCTTTGCCTTTTCCGCGTCGACGCTGTTCATCCTGCGCAAACGGCGCATGGGCGAAGACCGCGCGATCTACCGGATGAAGGGGTTTCCGTGGGTAACCGCATTTTTTGTGCTGGCATACCTCTCGGTCACGACGAGTATCGCCATCGCGGACCCGCAGTCGGCGTTCTATTGCCTGCTGCTCTTTATCGGATTTTTTATCTTATATTTTATTCTAAAATCGCGCCGCCGGCTCTCAAAGTAAGCTATGGACATCTCCTGCAACATAAACGAACTCGGGGAAGACAGGGAGCCAGGGACCGCCGTAGGCGGTCCGGCCGACGGCCAATCATAAGCGGTTGCTCTCAAAAAAAGCAAATATGGACATCTCGTA
>DASZYU010000261.1:0-9064 GCA_035545215.1 Puia sp. | reverse complement strand
ATACCTTATCGGCGGATCGCTCGCCGTATCCGGCGCCATGACCGAAAAATACCTGTCGCTTGGGGGCAAGCTCACGCTGGGCAAAAAAGTGGTCAGGATCCTCGTATATGACGACAAGGCCACGGGCGTCCTGCTGGACGACGGATCGCAGCTTTCCGCCGACTATATCATCAGCGCAGCCGACGGGCATTCGACCTTGTTCGACATGCTTGATCCGAAGTTCGTTTCGACGAAGTTTCAGAAGGCGTATGCGTCATGGCCGGTTTTCAAACCATTGGTGCAGGTTTCGTTTGGGATCGACCGCGTGTTGCCGTGGACCTGTCCGGTCCGCAGTATCCGAACCGCGGGCGCAAAGATCGGGTCGACCGCGGTGGATTCCGGGTATACGATCATGAATTATTCGTTCGATCCGACGATGGCGCCCGAAGGGAAGTCGGTGCTGATCCTTCGTTTCGAAAGCCCCTGGTCGGTCTGGAAAGACCTGACGGGAGACGCCTATCTCGCGGAAAAAAAACGCATCCGGGAGGACGCCTCCGCCTTGCTCGAAAAACAGGTCCCGGGCATCCGGTCATTCATCGAAGTGACCGATGTCTCGACGCCGCTGACCGAGGTACGCTGTACGGGCGTGTGGAAAGGCGCCTATGAAGGGTTCTTCCCAACGAACAAGACGTTTTACCGATCGCTCCCGATGACCTTGCCGGGTTTGGACCATTTTTACCTGGCCGGCCAATGGCTTACGCCCGGCGGAGGATTGCCGCCATCGGCGCTTTCGGGAAAATGGGTATTTCAATTGATCTGCCGCAAGGAAGGCCGCCGGTTCAAAACTGCGCAGCGTCTGGCGGTCGCGCAGCCGGCATGATTTGATTTTAGCCTGCGGAACGGACCAATATTCTCACTTCGTCAATACGCCGCCCGGTATCCTGCCCTGCGCGGAAGGGAAGGGGATACCCATCAGTCTGGCCACGATCGGCGCGATATCCCGCTCGTTCATCTCCGGGATCACCCCGCCAACCCGCACCCCGGGGCCATGGATGACAAAACCCGTCCGGATCTCGTAGAAGTCGGGGAAATACCCATGCTGCCCCCCATGCGCCGGCCGCACCGCTTCCCCGCTGACAGCATTCCCGAACGCCGCGCCATTCAATCCGCTCAGCGCCAGCGCCACTTCGGGATTACCACCGATCTTATCCAACTGCTTGCGGTCGATCACGCGCACGTAGTGCTTCACTGAATCCGGCAGCTGGCGGAGAATATGCTCCACGGAAGCCAATGCTGCTGCATCCTTGACATAAAGATAGGACGAGCCACCCACCGAAAAGAACATCGCCTTCCAGTCCCCATTCTTCAAATCCGTGATCAAACCCGCCTTCGCCAGCCATACATTGGGGTCCACCTGCGTATGCACCGTCATAAACCCGTGATCCCCCGTTACGATCAACACCGTGCTGTCCCAGATGCCCGCGGACTTCAACGCATCCATGATGATGCCCACCGCGCTATCCGCCCCGCGCACCGCCGCCCGCACCCCGGGGCCCTCGCGGCCCTCCATATGCTCATTGTGATCCACCGAGAACAGGTGGATCGTCATCAGGTTGGGCTTTGCCTTCGCGATCACATAAGCCGCGATCTTCGCCACATTCACGTCCCTGCCATACTCGATCCTCGAAGCGCCGTTAAAAACCTCCGCCTTCAGCGTATCGATAAAACCCGCCGGCTTACTGTATTTCTCGCGTACCGCCTCTCCCAGGCTGCCGATATCGGGAATATTATACTGCACCGGCGCATCGGCGCTCACCGGCCAGAAAAGCGAAGCGACCACCATCCCCCTGTCCTCCGCCGCCTGCCAAAGCGTGGGCGATTTGATCGAACTGTCATTCCAATAAATACCCCGCGGTCCGGTGTTATAATATACGCCATGCTTCGCCGGTTGCACCCCCGTCACGATCGTCGTATGACTGGGATACGTCATCGACGGAAATACGCTGTTAACACCCCGGGCATAGGTACCCGTAGCCGCCAGCTCCCGGAGATGTACGGCGTGCCAGGTGCTGTCGAGGTAAAAATCGGGTCTGGAACCGTCTATCGTGACGACCACGACATGTCTGACCGGGCGGCCGCCCTGCGCAAAAACCCTGCCGGCCAAAAAAGCCAGCAGGGTCGTCATTAGAAAAAAGGTCTTTTGCATATTCATATGGATTATTGCCACGAGGGATTTTGCTTAAGATTCGGATTGAGCTGCAAAGCGCTGTATGGTATCGGGTTGACGTACATCCAGTCGAACCATTGCCGTTGCACGTTGTCCAGCCAATGCAACTCGCCATAAGTGCCGTTCGACAGCGTCAGACCGGGTCCGCTGACATTGACATACGTCACGCCGCTTACTTTGTTCGTCGGGGCCGAACCCTGGTAGAAATAAACATCGGGTTTCCCGTCTGCGTTGAGATCCATAAGCGTATTCAGCGCCGGAACATAGAACCCGTTCCAGGTGTTCAACAGCAGCTCGCCATGCTTCCAGCGGATCAGGTCATCCAGCCGGAAACCTTCCAGCGCAAGCTCGATCCCTCTTTCCCGCCGGATCTCCAACAACGTGGCATCCGTGATATCGGGGAAATAATGCGCCTGCAAATAGGGGTCGGCAACGGTAGGCTTCGTGTCGGTTCCACCGGTAATGCCTGCCCGTGCGCGAAGCGCACCGATCGTCTTCTTCCAATCGGCATCGGCAAAGGTCCCCAGCTCTTCGCTGGCCTCCGCATAATTCAGCAGGATCTCGGCATACCGCATCAGACAGATGGAATTGGTATTCGTCGCGCCATTGTCGTTCACCATGTCGTCGAGCACCCACTTGATCGGCTGGTAACCCGTGTACGTATACGAAAATACTGGCGGAGCCGGTACCACATTGCCACTGCTGATACGGGTATAACCCGGCGTCCGGATCGTCTGCTGAAGCCGCCAGTCGCGATTCTTCGTTTCGTTCGGGAAACTGATCGTATCATGCCCCGGGATATCCGTGAACCTCGTCCCGTCGATGTTCAGATACGTATTGACGAACGTACGGATAAAATTGAACCGGGGGCCATACGTGGCGCTGGTAAGATACCAGTTGGCATCGGTGTAGATGCCCAGCGACGTACTCGTCACGTCGGCCAGCATCACCTCGTTCGTCAACGGCGTCGGGCTGATGAACAGATTGCGGTACGCCATATTACCACCCATATTAAGACTGAACCCGGCGCTGTCCATCACCGCCTTTGCCGCGGCGGCGGCCTGCTGGAGCCAGGCAGTAGCCGACGAAAGATCCTGCTCCTGGTACTTACGGTAGGTACCTTCGAACAAACAGATCCTTGACTTCATGCCATAAGCAACCCACCTGGTGATCGTGCTGCGGGTCGCATCATTGGTAGCCGTGATATGGGCAATGGCGTAATCGAGATCGGCCAGCACCGAATCCATCACCACATTCCGCGGAGTCCGCGATGCATACAAAATCGTGGTATCGGTAACATCGAGCGCCTTGCTGATCCAGGGGACATCGCCATATTCGATCACCTTTCTGTAGTAAAAATAGGCTCTGAAAAATCTCGCCAAACCGACATAATTCGCATTCACCGCGGCCGGGACGGCCGGGTTGTTGCAATGCGCAATAAAATAATTGAGGTTGCGCAGATTTCCCCAAACCGATGTCGTCCAATCGTTATTATTCAGCGACGTATAGGCGCCCTGCTGAATATACAGCGGCACACTCGACACCGCCCCGTAATCGGAAAGGTTACAATCGGTCCGGAAAGGTGTCTTGATATCCGGCAGGATATCATAAAAGGAATTGGAGTAAAGCGCCAGGCCCGCCTGGCTCCCGAACACCGAAGCCTCCGTGGCCGAACTCTGCGGCGTCTGATCGAGGTTTTTGGTACAGGAAGCCAGCGCCCCCGCTGCCAGCAGCACGATACCAGCTTGTTTTATGATAGAACGATGAAGGATCATAACTTGTTTTTAAAAGGTGAGAGATAGACCGAGCGTTACACTTTTAAGAATAGGATAGTTATTGGTATTCCCGTTGTTGGTAGTACCCGTCGCGACATTATCGGATTTCCCGATATTCTCCACGTCGAAATCCCTGGTGATCTTGTACAAAGGCGACGCGGTCCACAAATTCTCGCCAGAGACATAAACCCTGGCGCCGTTGAGCCCTATCTTCGACATGAGGCTCTGTGGCAGGTTGTAACCGATCTGGATATTTTTCAGCCGGATATAACGCACATTCTGCAGGTATTTGGTCTGGGCGACATACAGCTCGCGGTTCGTGCTTTGCGCGACATATCCCCGGTACCTGGGCCAGTACGCATTCGGGTTCGATTCCGACCAGATCTTGCCGACCTGCGATTTCATCAGGAAATCATAAGGCCGGTTGTACTGACCCCAGAAAGCATCCGCCTCTGCGCCGGGCCACCAATCCATCTTCCCTACACCCTGGAAAAAGGCATTCAGGAAGAATCCTTTGTAATCGCCGCCCAGGTTGATGCCAAAGCTGTATTGCGGAGTGGAATTACCGATGATCTTCATATCCCCATGGTTGCTCACGGTATTGGCACCGTTATTGACCACCTTGTCGCCATTCAGGTCCCTGAACCGGATATCTCCCGGTTTATAGTTGTTGCCATTGGAGACATGGATGAAACTTTGATAAGCCTTCGCGTCGCCCACGTTGGCATCCGTCCAGTAACCGTCATTCACATAACCCCAGATCTCACCGAGCTTCTCGCCCGCATAATAGTCGCTCAATATGCCGGTAGCATTGTTGTACTTGGTGACCTCCGCCGAATAAGTCGATACCCATGCGCCGATGTGATAATGGAAGGCGGCGCCGGATAATTTGAACTGATCCTGCCAGGTGATCGAAAGCTCTCCACCCTTGGTCCACATATTGGCATAGTTGCCCTTCGGAACCGCGGCACCGAACACATTGGGCAGCGTCGGGCCAACCGTAAACATATTGAGCGTCGTCCGGTTGTAATAATCCGCCGTAACAGCGAGCCGGCTGGAAAGCATCGTCAGGTCCATGCCGACATCCGCCGTCTTGGCCGTCTCCCAGGTTAGCCCGGCCGGAACCACGGCCGGCGCACTCGTGGTCTGCGGCAATACACCGCCCAACACCCGCGTTGCCTGCGTGATCTTGAACTGCTCCTGGTAATTATACGAGGCGATATTCCCATTGCCGAGCGAACCGTAGGAACCACGGATCTTCAGATCGGAGATAGCCTTTTCAGACACGTGCCAGAAACCTTCCCTCGAGACCCGCCAGCCGGCCGACACCGAAGGGAAGAACGCATACCGCTGATTGGACGGGAACTTCGAGGAACCGTCATACCGGCCGTCCACTTCCAGCAGGTATTTATCGCGGAACGCATAGTTGATCCGGCCAAAACCGCCGAGGATATCCCATTTGTCGTAGGTGCCCGTGGTCGTCGTATTCTGCCCCAAAGCGAGATTCAAATTCGTGGCGTCGCTGAATATAAGACCGTTGCGCTGAACACTATACCCATTCAACACCGACTGCTCGTAGTTGTAACCCACCAGCACCTTGAGGTAATGATCCCCAAACGTGTTCTCATATTGACCATAAAGGTTCGACGCCAAATAACTCGTCGGGTCATATTCGTTCTTGATATCGTTGTAATTCGTACCGAGATAGTTGACCACGCCCGGTGACAGCTCATAAGGCACCGGCACACGGATCTGGGTCTGGGTGGACTGTGTGCTCTGGAAAGTAAAATCGCCTCTCAGTTGTATCTTACTCTTGTATAGGTTCGCTACGAACCCCGATGTATTCTTGATGATCTGGTCATAGAAATCGATGCCGTTCTTCCCGTACCAGAAATCGCCGACCGAATAAGCGCCCGCCGACGTCAGCGATCCGTCCGGGTTGAAAAGGGGAGTGGAAGTATGCGAGTTGTCGGCCATATTCCGCCAGATGCCGCCGCCTTCACCGACATTTATCGGGTTGTGATATTGACGGGCCGTGAACTGGGTATTGTTGTAGATCTGCAGCCAGGGAAGCACCTGCATACTGCCCTTCGCCATCAGGTTGTACATCCGGTAATTATCGGAATTATACCGGAAAAGACCGTCCTGGTTATAATACCTGCCGGATACATAATAGTTCGTCTTGCCGTTTCCGCCGGAAATGGAAAGGTTCTGATCGATAGCGCCCAGGTTCTTTTTATAAAGCAACCCATACCAGTCCGTATTCGAATAATAGACATATTGTCCCGTCACGGGATCGACCGCTACCTTCGGCAGGCTGGGGTCCTGGTCATGCTTCTGCAGATCGGCCAGGTATGCGGCGGAGAACACCTGCGTCTTGTTCACATTCTGCGGTACCGCCGCATCGTCATTCCAGGAATAATAGGCGGAGTCGAACATCAGCGCATACTGGTAACCATTGTTCACCGTATGCGGGATCTCGGTCGGCATCTTCAGCGAATAATCCGACGAATACGTGACGGTGAAGCCGCCTTTTTTCGGACTCTTCGTCGTAATGAGGACAACGCCATAGGCAGCCCTCGCGCCATAGACAGCTGCCGATGATGCATCCTTCAATACCGTAACGCTGGCAACATCATCCGGGTTCAGCAGGCTCGGGTCGCCCTCGACACCGTCGATCAGTACCAGCGCCGCGCCGCCCTGCCCGATGGAAGTGTTTCCACGAACATTGAACACCGGCGAGGTAAAGGGCTTCCCATCCGCCATCACCAGGTTCAGGTTCGGGATCGCCCCCTGCAGACCCTGCGACAAATTGGGCAGGCTCCTGTTATTCAAAACCTCCCTGTTGATCTGCGTGACGGCGCCCGTAAGATTTGCCTGTTTCTGGGTGCCATAACCTACAACCACCACCTCATTCAACGAGTTTTTACTCTCCTGCAACCGCACGAGAATGGAAGTGGATCCATCGGCTTTCACCGAATACCCGGTAAGCGTCTGACTGACAAAACCTACGCTGCTGAACTGAAAACTGTACTTGCCACTGGCAGGCAATTTCAGAAAACGGAACACGCCGGCAGTATCGGTCTGCGTTCCGGCCGTCGTCCCGGTCGAAAGATTCGTCGCCAGAACAGTGACCCCGGCAACAGGCTCGCCCTGGTCATTTCTCACAATGCCGCTGACGCTGCCCGAGCCGACTCGCTGCGCTTGCAGGGACGCGGCAATAAATCCCATGCCAAGCACCAGCACGAGTGCTTTCAAGTAGATTTTTTCCATTATGTGTTAGTTTGTGTTTACTTTCCTTTACGGATGATGTAACATCCCTCTGTCTCGATCACGGATAGATGGTTTAATAGCGCGATATCTTTGAGGATCTCGTTTAGCGAATCATGCTCGTCCAGTCTGCCGATGAAATATTTGTTACGCAGGTCCGAACTGGAATATTGTATCTCGACGTTATAGATGATAGACAACTGATCGAACACATCCGCGAGTCCCTGGTCGTTGAACATATACCAGTTCGCAAGACCCTCTTCCCGCATCCGCGGCCGATTGCCTTTGTGCGCGGCGTAGGCCTCCCCTTTATGACCGAATTCCCGCACCACGACACGCCTGTCCGCCCGCTTGTACACGAATTCTTCTCCCGGTTTCAGATAGTATTTTTTTGCGGGATCGCCGGTCTTCGCATCCATCCCCACCATGACCTTACCCTGCAACAGCCGGACACTGATATGATCGCTGTCCCGCTTATTCGAAACATCGAAGATGGTGCCCAAAACCGTGGTTTCCACACCATCGCTGTAGACGATAAAAGGCTGCAGCTTGTTTCTTCTTACCGTGAAAACAACCTCGCCCTCTACCTTCACTTCCCGCCTATCATAAGACCCAAGATCCTTTCGGTATACGATAACGGCGCCGGGCGCCAGGATCGTTTCGGTGCTGTCCGGCAGCATGACCCGTACATTTTTATTGTCTGCATTGTGCTTGCCCACCCAAACCGCAACCTCCGCCGTCGCGCGGCCCATCGCATTTCTCCCGGGCGCCGGCCGGTACATCAACCACCCGGCTACCACGACGGCCATTAACGAAGCCGCCGCCATCATGACCCCTGTCCGCCGGACCACTGCCCGCCGCGGACGGACGGCCTGCATCACGCGTGACAACATCTCCGCCCGGTCTTCCTCCGCCACAGGCTCTTCGCCGGCCGCCTCGAATTCTTCGAATAGCGACTCGTCTTCCGGATGTTCCCTGAAATAGGCTTCGACGAGCGTCGCCTCTTCTTCGGTACAAAGGTCCATCCAGAACTTTTCCAGGAGTTCCCGGGTAATTGCTGTCATTGATGGTTTATTCACTAACTATGTACAGTTCAGGGGAGCTCTACCCCTGCTCGCCTCGCTGCAGTTATAAAAAAAAGGCGATCGCCTGCCGGAGATGCCGGAAGGCCTTCGTGACATGATCCTCCACGGTCTTTACCGAAATGTGTAATTGTTGAGCGATCTCTTTATTGGAATAGCCGTGAAAAGTCTTTAAGATAATGATGCGCCTACGCGTGTTCGGAAGCCCCTGAATCGCTGCATTCACTGCATCGGCCCGCTCTAAATGAACATCACTCGCCGGCTCGGCCCCCTCCGGTGTAAGCCGGCCCACATTGGCCTTTAGCTTCCGCTGCGTCGCCTCCTTCTTAAAATGATTGATCAGTAAGCCCCGCGCGATGATAAAGACCTGCTTCTCCAACGCATGGTCCAATGAAAGCGACTCCCGGTACTGCCACACCCGGATAAAACATTGTTGCGTAAGATCTTTTGCCGTGTCGAAAAAATAAACTCTCTTGAGAAAGAAGCGGAACACCCTCGCATGCAGCTGCTCATACACCTCGATGAAAGCAGCATGATCACCATTTCGGATAGCAGCTAGATTTTCCATATGGCTCGCAAGTTCCAAAGAATCGTTATAGCAGTCAGCTCCCAACCGGAGACTTAACTCAAAGATAATCCTTCTTCACCATTCTCCTAACACATTCTCTATCGCACACCCCCGCGCCCTTCATGCATGCCCCCGCGCCCTTCCGCACACCCCCGCGCCCGTC
>DASZYU010000260.1:0-4057 GCA_035545215.1 Puia sp. | reverse complement strand
AGCAGGACATCAATGGTTCCGTTGCCGATTCTTTTTCTAAAAGTGATTTGCGGCTCAACCAGCCACGTTCTGATCGTGCTATTACTGTAGTTCGTCTGTCTGGAACTGGTTGGCCGGCTCTCGGGTTTACTGGATAGTAGGTAAGAAGGGGCGTATTCATTGGTCTGCAACGTGTTATATCCAAACCTGCTGGATATTTCCAGGCCTGGCAAGACAGTATATCCCAACTGGCTGCTACCGATCAAATTGTCGGTTTGATTTTCGTACAAAGTACTTAAATACGATAGTGGGTTCGTCCATGAGGAATTGCCGTTACCTTTTGTATTTGGAGCCCAGTTCAGTGTGCCATCCGCATTGTATAAGGAAGGAGCATTCGGAGGAAGGGTGTATGCTAACGCTGTGAAATCATTTTTCGGCAATTTGTTGTCGTCCGTCAAATAGGTGCCGTTCAATTGCAAGCGGAACCTTTGATTGACTGATGTGCTATTGATGTTGAAGTGAACGTCGCCTCTCTTATCTGCGAAGTTACCCGGAAATACGTTCGTTTGCTTCTGATAGGTCGTGCCAATGAGATATTGAACATTGTTCGACCCTCCCGATACGGAGGCATTGGCATTCAGGTACCCGGCTGTGCCTCCGATGAGGGTTTTTACCCAATCGGTGTATCGGGTGGTATCCCAGAGTGTTAGGTCAAAATCGGAGTTTACGTTTGGTGTCAGTTTGTCGTTTTGGAGTGCCTGTGTTCGCATGGCTAAGTATTGGCGGGTATTCATTACCGGAACCGAGCGGGTTATCTTACCCCAGCCGCTTTGACAGTTAACATCGACTCTCGATTGCCCGGCCTTACCTTTTCTGGTGGTAATCAATATTGCGCCATTAGCGGCGCGGGAGCCATAAATAGATGTGGCATCTGCATCTTTTAGGACTTCTATGGACTCGATATCGTCGGGATTAAGATAATTTAATGGATTTCCATGACCACCTGGCGCGTATACAACGGAACCGCCCGACGAGGTTAAAATACCCGCGCCAATTGTGGTGGTCAGCATCTGAGAAGGATAGGGCACGCCGTCTACGACATAAAGCGGATCGTTGCCGGCAAGAATACTATTTTGTCCCTGAACACGAGTCGTTACGCCAGAGCCGGGTATTCCTGAAGATTGCGTGATGAATAAACCGGGAACGCGTGCCTCGATGGCAAGGAGGGGGTTGGTTACTGGTTGTTTGGCGATGTCCTCACCTTTTACCGTGGTTACATTGCCCGTCTGCTCTCTTACGCTGCTCGTGCCGTATGCGATGATCTGTACCTGGTCCAGGGGTGAGGTTTTCATTTTTACGCTTATTGCGCCGAGATCGCTTTTCCCATTTAGGGCTATTTCTCTTGTTTCGATATTCGCAGCGCTGATGATCAGGACGGCGTTGGGATCGACCTTTTTTAATTCGAAATAGCCGGTCGTGTTTGACGTTGTCCCTTTGTTGGTTCCTTTTACCAGGATAGATGCCAGGACGGGCTCTCCGTTCTCATTGACGATGCGGCCTTTGACGTCGATGGGCGGCCCGCCGTTTGCCGGGGACGAATCGGGCGTTGCGCCGGAGGAGGCAGCGGTTTTTTGTTTGATCACGACCGTCCTGTTGACGATCTCATATGAGAACGGCTGCCCGGCGAAACAGAGCTGCAGCGCTTTCTCCAGGGTCGTGTGCTCGATCTTCAGGGTGACAGGGCGGGCCTGCGTCATCCATTCTTCATTAAAAAAGAAGGTGTAGCCCGACTGTTTTTCGAGCAGGGCAAAGGCCTTTTGCAAGGGCGCGTCTTTCAGGGAAAGGCTGATCCCCTGAGCGGCCGAACGGGCGCTGACCTGAAGACAGGCAGCGGTCAGGAATAGCATGGTCAATTTCACGGCTTTCAGCAATTTCATACTTTTGCAGTGTTTGGGTTTTGTACTTGTTTGTTACGATTACCGGACTTCATGCCCGGTCAGGCAAGGGGAACCCAGACATCTCCGCCGCTCCGTCTGCTACACGGAGCGGTTTTGTCTTGATCCCACCAGGGTCATAGTAAGGGTTTAGGACGAAGGTTCGCCCGCGAATGGACAAGGAATATTGTCAATTGGACAAGGAGTACTGTGATTGGACAAGGAATACGCTGAATGGGATAAGGAGGTTTTGTCTTACGGGAGAACAATGATCTTCCTTCCTTCGATGCGAAACTGTACTTTGCTCAGGGCAAGGATCTTCAACACGTCGGCAACGGACGAGTTCCGGTCGATCTTGCCGCCGAAACGCATGGCGGGGACCCGTCCCTGATACTCGACCTGCACATCATACCAACGACCCAGTTCGCGCAGGACGGTCGGCAGATCGGCATGGTCAAAATAGAAGAGTCCGTTCTTCCAGGCCATCACGGCTTCGAGATTAGGATGAGGATTCAGGACCGGGCCTGCGCCTCCGATTATGGCCTGCTCGCCGGGCCGCAGCCCGAGCTTGCTGTCTACCCGAACGGCGCCTTCCAGTAGGGTCACGCGGACGTCCGGGTCGCCTGCGTAGGCGTTGACATTGAAATGCGTGCCGAGGACCCGCACCGCATGCGTGGCGGATCGTACCGTGAAGGGATGCCCGGCGTCCGGCTGTATCTCGAAATAGGCCTCTCCTTCCATGGTTACTTCGCGGGTTGGACCGCTAAACGCCACCGGGTAGGTAATGGAAGAACCGGCATTCAGCCAGATCCGCGACCCGTCGGACAGTGTCATATCCAGGACTCGCGAACCGCGCGGATTAAAAAGCGTGTTATAACTCATGCCCGCAGTTGACACGGCAACCGGTCGCCCGGCGGGTTCGTAGGCGATCCGCCCATCCGCAAGCTTGCGCACTGCCGACGCGCCCTGGGCCGCGAGCACGCCATTGTGTGCGCTATCGAGATAGAGAGTTTGGCCACCGGCCAGCGTGATCGTGGCACGGTTCGTCTGCGGCGCCCGGATATCCTGTGCGAGCTGAGCCGCCGATTGATTCGTTGCCGCGTGCGGCGGCTGGCGGGCCTCGTAGAGCCAGACCATTCCCGTCAGCAGCAGCAGTATAGCCGCGACCCGCCACCAACCCCTGCGCCACCACCTTGCCGGCATCGGGATCACCGGGGTGGCGGGCTGGGTTGAAACGTCCTCGGTTTGCACCGCTGGCGTGGTCCGCACGGTTTCCATGATCCGGTCGTAGAGCGCGGCCGACTGCGCCGGGTCCAGCCGGATCGGTTGGTCGGACGCATCCCAGCTCGCCGCGAGACTCTCCTTCACCGTTGCCTCGGCATCGGGATCGGTCACAGCCTCCCAGAAGGCGGGTTCGGATGCCGGGTCAAGCCGGTCCTGAAGCCAGCTTTGCAGTAGCGTATATAGCCGTTGCGTATCCATGCAGTACACTAATGACTGATGAGAAAGCCGCGGGGGCTAGTCGGGCTTAATAAAAATTTAAGCTGGAAAAATTTAGTCTTTTAGGAATAAGGCGATGGCTAGCAGGATCAGGTCCTCGGTATGGCGGGCGATGTATTCGCGGATCTTGCGCAACGCGGCCTTTTTGTGGTTCTTGACGGTATCCGGGCTTAGGCATAGCTCAGCGGCAATCTCGTCCTGATGGACGCCGGGCTGCTGGCTGAGCTGCCAGACCTTTTTCTGTTGCGGCGGGAGGCTCTCGACGGCGGCCGCGAGCAGGCGCTGGTATTCCTGGTCGAGCACTGTCTGTTCGGTCGTTGCCGCGCCGGCGGGTTGACGGCGGGCCATTTCCAGCAAGATCGATCGCTCGAGCGCGCGGCGCTGCAGCCAGGTGTAAGCGTGATTGCGGACGACGGTCCGCAGCCAGGCGTTCCACTGGTGTACCTGCGCCAGTTCGGCGCGGCGTGTCCATATCTTTACAAAGATGTCCTGGGTCAGGTCGAGCGCGAGGTTCTCGTCGTGGGTCAGAAATCTGGCGAAGGCGACGATCCGGCTGTGGTATTGGTCGTAGAGCATCCGGAATGCGGTTTCGCTCCCGGTGGCGACTTCGGCGAGCAGCGTCCTTTCGTCGTATGGTAGGGCTT
>DASZYU010000259.1:0-6950 GCA_035545215.1 Puia sp. | reverse complement strand
CGGTGATCTCCTCCGAACGGCTGCCCCTGCAACAGGTGTTGAGTAACCTCATCAACAACGCGGTAAAATACGGTTCGGCGGGGACAACCGTCATCAGCGTCACGGGCGAGGACTGCGGCACGCATTATGAATTCGCCGTAGAGGACAACGGCCCGGGGATCGATCCCGAATACCATGAAAAGATCTTCGGGCTTTTCCAAACGCTGCGCGGGAAATCGGATAAGGAAAGCACCGGGATCGGTCTTTCCATCGTCAAAAAAATAGTGGAAGAACGGGGCGGGGTGATCAAGCTCGTTTCGTCACCCGGTAAGGGTGCAAAATTCATATTCACATGGCCAAAGGACATTCAATGAAAAAAAGAACGATCCTGCTCGTCGACGACGACGAGCTCGACGTGATCAGCGTCAGGCGATCGTTGAAAAAACTGGATATCCCGTATGAGTTGTTCGCGGTATTCAACGGGATCGAGGCGCTGCAGTTGCTGCGGGGCGGGCCCGATAATCCGGCTCTCGAACCGCTGCCGGATATCGTGTTGCTGGACCTCAATATGCCGCGGATGAACGGGTTGGAATTTCTCACCGTTTTGCGGTCGGACGATCGGCTGAAACCGATCAAGGTATACATCCTCACGACGTCCAGCGAGCAGAGCGACCGGAGCGCGACCGACCGTCTCGGCGTTTCGGGTTATCTCATCAAGCCGATGAGCTATGGAGGCGGGTACGACCGCGCGGGCTCGATGGAGCATTTCGTGCAGTTCCACCTGCGCAATATTCTTACCGAAGGGGACAGCTGAGGCCGACGGGCCCGGTTGCTCGGGGTCGTGATCGCAAATCGGCATAGGGCTTGCCTTCTATAAAGTATCCGGACAAGGGTAACACTTGGTAGGATGCCGGCCGGGTGATGGGGAAAATAGGCCACAGATTAATACGTCAAAGGTATGAATTTTAAACGAGCGGGTATGCGGGTGGCGATCGGCCTGCTGTTGATTCTTTGCGCACGGACGGCGGGCGCGTATTCCATCCTTGCGCATGAAGCGCTGGTCGATTCTTGCTGGACCACGTACATACAGCCGCTTTTGCTCTCGAAATACCCGGGATCGACCCCGGAACAGCTGAAAAAGGCGCATGCCTATGCGTACGGCGGGGCGATAGCGCCGGATATTGGTTATTTCCCGTTCGGCAACCCGTTCTTTACCGACCTCGTGCACTATGTCCGCAGCGGAGACTTCGTCAACGCGTTGATCTCCGACGCGCGCGACATCGACGAATATGCGTTTGCGATCGGGTTCCTGTGTCATTACATGGCGGATAAGTATGGACATTCGCTGGCAACCAACAAATGTGTGCCGATGTTGTATCCCAAAGAGCGGAAGAAATTCGGCAACTATGTGACGTATGGAGACGATCACCTCTCGCACAAACGCACCGAATTCGGGTTCGACGTATTGCAGGTCATGGAAAGCGACTATGCAAAGCTGGCTTACCATAATTTTATCGGTTTCGAGGTTTCCGCCCCGTTGCTCGAAAGAGCGTTTCCCGAAGTCTATGGGATGGATATCCATGACGTTTTCCCCGATTTCGACCTGTCTATCGCCACCTTGCGGTGGTCCTTCAAACGTTTGTTCCCGGCGCTGACGAAGGCCGCCTGGTTCATCAAGAATAAAGAGCTCAAAAAAGCGCATCCGGGAATGAAGAGAACGAGCTATGTGTATTCCATCAGGCGGGCCGACTACTACAAGGAGTTTGGGCGGGAAAGGCAGAAACCGGGGCTGTTCTCCGCCGTGATCGCATTCTTCGTCGAGATCGTGCCCAAGATCGGTCCGTTGCGGCCCTTAAAATTCAAGGCGCCGAGCGCCGAGGTGGTCAAACTGTATCACACCAGCTTTGACACGGCGCTGGTTCATTACGAGGCTGCGCTGAAAGGATTTCGCTCCGGCACCAGGCGGCTGGCCAACATCGATTTCGATACCGGCAATTTCACTACGCCCGGGGAATATGGCCTTTGCGACAAGAACTACGATCTCCTGGTCGCCCGGTTGGAGAAAAACAATTTCAAGCTGCTGAATACCGACCTCCGCCACAACATTATCGAATATTACTCGCATCGTGCGGCGCCGGCCAGGCCGTCGCGCAAAGTGCAGAACGAATGGAACAAGACCGAGGAAGGGTTGCGCGAGCTTCGCGAAGCGAAGACTACGGCCGCCGATTGAAGCCGCGTCGGCCATTTTATCGATCCATCCACTGTTGCACCCGGATGCCGATCTGCCCGTCGAGCATGGCGAATTCCTTTGCGCCCCACGGCCTCAGGGCGACTTCTTTCAGATTGGGATGCAGCAACGCCGGAAATTCCGAGGCGACCTTTGCATAGACGGCCTCGATATCGTCGGTGACGAGCCGGATCTCGGGATGTTCTTTTTCGGCGTATTCCGCATGCTCGAAGAGCAGGATACTGACATTCCCTTTGTTGATCGCACAGAAAGGATTGTCGCCGGACAGCTCCTCGTGACCGAGCGTGAACTCAAGACAGTCGATAAAGGTTTTGAGGGCGATGCGGATATCCTTGTAGAAAAGACTTGGAACGACTTTGGTAAAGTGCACGGTAGTTGTTTTTGGTTGGTGCTGATGCGATTTCGTTGATGCTTGCGGCGTTTGCATTTGCGCTCCGCCGCGGTGACGATCAGGAATTCAACGCCTTTTTCCACTTGACAACAGTGTTTGTTGCCGGAAGTTGAGAACAGCGTTTGTTGCCCGGACAAGATACCGATTTTCCGTCGTTTCACCTTCGCCCCATTCGTCGCCGCACCAGGTCGGCGTGCGAGCCATCGCCGGTGCCCGGAGGTTGCTTTCGCCGTTGTTGCCCCAGCAGCAGCGCCACCACCCCGGGATCGTCGGCGGGCAGTTCGGTCACGGTCACGTCTTCGATTGAGCCGCGGCCCAATACCTCTGCGGACAGCCGCCAGGCATGCGTACGGATATCGGCCAGGTTCATGGGAGCCGGAAATTTGCGGACCCCCGAGCGCCGGGTGCCGTCGCGGAGCAGGATGGTGATTCGGGCGTAAGGCATGCGGAAACAAAGATAGGGGAAGCCGCCCGAAATACTAATAAAATTAGCAAAATCGGGCGATTGCCGATTGGCGATGCGCTGGACCGCGAACGGCGAATTGGGGAACGCATTTGCCGGGTTGCCATACACCAACGCGAAGAGTTTGTGCCGCCGGAAATGGCGGAAGGCGACAAGCAGGTAATTTTTTATCATAATACGCTGGGGGCGCATGGCCTGCCGCCGCCCCCCGAAAAAAATGCCGGCTGCGGATGGATTTGGCACAATCTTTTTTGGGGTTCGGGAAACGCTTGTTATGCCCTGGTACAACGGAGATTACCCTCCATCCTATAAGAATCAGCCGCCGGCCGTGCGGGACAAGGCGACGGAGATCGCCAACGAGCTGTTGCTGCACGGGGCAAGCGAGGGGGTGGCGATCGCTACCGGCCTCAAAAAGGCGCGCGAGGTGCTTGGAATAACCCGGGGACGCAAGAAAAAGAAATCCTGAAAAAATAACCTACCTTGTTGGCCTAATGGTATCTGTTATGGCTCTGTTCTTTAACCGTTTGTTAACCATTCCCGGGGTTGACAGATGAAAACGGTCTATCTCATCGATGACGATCCGGTCTTCGTTCTGCTGGTGGAAAAGATGATCGGGAACGAAGATCCTTCCCTGGATATTCAAACCTTTTCGGACGGCGAGCAGGCGATCGACCGGCTGAAAGCCTGTGCCACCGGTGGCGGGGCGCTGCCCGACCTGGTCTTTCTCGACCTGAACATGCCGGTCATGGACGGCTGGGAATTCCTCGACGAATACCGTTCGTTTTACCCGACCCTTGGCAAGACGATCGCGCTCTATATCCTGTCGTCCACGATTTCCCCCGACGATTTGAAAAGATCGCAGAAATATCCCGTGGTGTCTGACATCCTGATCAAGCCGCTGACAAAGGATCTGTTGGCGCAGATCCTGGCGCGATTATAGCGCCGTGGGGACGCTTTTAAAAGGGTTTACCGCGCCAATATAGTAATTTTACCGCTACGCGCGTGCAGGTGCAGGCGCCCAAATTTCCAGGATGAAAAAACGATTTGTCTTCATGGCCGGCCTGGTCCTCACCGGTTGTCTTCCGCTTTTTGGCCAAACCGTCCCTGCGTCTGCCGGCCCCGACCTGGTCTTATTCGGGCGCGGCATGTATCCGGGTGACGACAGCACCTATGCCATGATCCGCAACTCGGGGTTCACCACGGTCACGTTATCCAGTTTTTACATCAAGGCGAACGGGGACGTGTATTCGGGTGATGACGGTCGACAGCCCATAATCCACGAAGGGCGTTATACGGGTAGCCAGGGGTGGATTGAACGGGTTGCCTCGTTACGGGCCAGCGGGTCCGTCCGGCGGATCGAGATCTTGTTGGAAGGCCGGTGGTTCAACCAGGCGCCCAATACTTTCGATTTTATCCGCGACTGGATTGACAGCAGCAAGGGCGCCGCCGGCACAGTTCCCGGGATCGCGAAAGGCAGTACGCTTTTCGGGATTTTACGGTCGATGAAGGAGGACATCGGGGTCGACGCGATCTGTATCGATGACGAATCGGTCTATGACACGACCTCGATCATCCGGCTGGGCGAGCTGGCGGGCAGCGTCGGGATGCACATGACATTGTGCCCCTACACGAGGACGGCCTATTGGAACGCCATTCTTGCGGGTAGCCGTCCGGGTTTGGTAGATGCCATTTATCTCCAGTGTTACGATGGCGGAAAGAATGCGGTCCCGGCCGATTGGTTTCGGGCGCTGGGCGGTCTGGTGCCGGTGTATCCGATCTTCCTGTGCCGGGGTGCGTTCAGCACCTGTGCCGTCTCGCATAACAGCAAATCGCCGGATGAAATAAAGGCGCAGTTGGAGGTCTTTAAGAAAGATTACCCGGGAATGCGCGGTGGGGGTGTGTGGCAAATGGCGGACATCAAGAGTTATGTCCGTCAAAATTGTGCGGCGGCGGATCCCGCTTCGGGCACCGCGACAAGCGTCCCGGAATACCTGGCACAGTTAAAAAACAGTTTGTCGCCATACTGAGGCCAGGGCGCCACAAAAAAGAGGGTGCCTCATTTTTACTTTTGAGACACCCTCTTCTCGTAATAGCAGATCTTCGTTAGAGATTGTCGATCCAGGTCTTGATCTCTTCTTTGGTTTTTCCCGTCTTTTTTTGCAGGCGACCGTACAATTCGTCCTCTTTGCCTTCCTCGTACAAGAGATCGTCGTCTGTAACGTTGGCATAGCTCTGCTTGATCTTTCCTTTCATTTCGTTCCAATTCCCTTTCATTTTCAGCGAGCCGCTCGAAGTGTTAGGTTTGTGATCCATAACTATTCATTTTTGATGATAAGATAGGAGGTGCAAAAACCCGGCCCGGCGCCGCCTTGCGCGGTCGCCTGGGGAAATTGGCAAGCTGACAGGTGGCGGTGTAGAAGTTCTTGCACAATTTTGCCAGATTGGCGGCTCGGCCGTGGTTCATCCCCGGTTCCTTTCTCGTTCGTTACCGGCTCGCACGTCGCTCGCACCCGGCTCGTTGGCGGCTCGCTCTCGGCACGGAACGTCGGGAGTCCGCGGGCACGCGCTCATGGGGCGAGCAGAAATTCAACCGGCATCGTGCTTGCACAAGCAGCAGTATGATCGTCAACTACATCCCGCAAGGCTGGGAAATCATCACGCAACGGGCGCACGGCCTGCTGGCAGCCCAGTTGGGCTGGTATTGGAAATTCGACTATCCCTGCGGGCGGGCCGCGGAAACCATCGTCGCGATCGCGGATCATGACGATACGGAGGTTGAGTTCGACAGGAAGCATCTGCTGACCAACGCGGGCGGTCCCTTTCATTTTGCGATGCGCGGTTTCGATGCGGACCATTGCCGCGAGCTGCTGCTGCGGAGCCAGGCGAAAAGCCGCTACCTGGGGTTATTGAGTACGATGCACTTATTATTTCTGTATGGAAAAGAGCAGGGCCGCGCGGCAAAGGGTTTTTCGGCCCGGCTGCGCCGGCTGGCCGCCAATCTTCGTAAACAACTCCATCTATCCAAGCCGGAAGCCGGGCGTGTATATGCGCTGTTGCAGTGGTGTGACGCGCTGTCGCTGCTGATCTGCCAGCATGCGTTACAACCGGAACAGCGTCGCACGGAGATCAGCAAAGGTCCGGATGGCGTGTCGTATGAGATGTGCCTGGTGTCGCCGGACGAGCTATCGGTCAATCCCTGGCCGTTCAAAGAGCCCAGGTTCCGCGTGTCGGTGGAGTCGCGGATCGTGCAACAGTTACGTTTTCGCAGCTCGGCAGCCTTTCTCCGCGCGTTGGAAAGCGCGCCGGTCAAAGCAAGCTGGTACTGGCTCTCGGAGCCATGAACCAAGTGGTTAATTTTCGTAAACATTATGGTATTTATGGACTAATTTAATTCGGAGCGAAGTTTACTTTTGAAAAAAAAGGAGACTTCATGAGTGCTATAAAGTGGGAAGGTGTCTATTCAGCCTTACTTACGCCATTCGATGCCGACGATCATATTGACTACAATCTTTTCGAAATCAATATTCAAGCCCAGGTGGACGCGCAAATTGACGGGATAGTTTTGGGCGGGTCCCTGGGAGAAGCGAGCACATTGAGCTTTGAAGAAAAAAAATCCTTGTTGACGAATGCAAAGCGTATCGTAAAAGACAGGATACCGGTAGTGTTGAATATCGCGGAGCAATCGACGAAGGAAGCCATCCGGATTGCCCGTCAGGCTGAAGCAAGCGGTGCCGATGGGTTGATGATATTGCCACCCATGCGGTACAACGCCGATAGAACAGAAACGCTGGAATACTTCAGGAGTGTCGCTTCGGTCACTACGCTTCCCTTGATGATCTACAACAACCCTCACGATTACAAGATCGAAA
>DASZYU010000258.1:0-13367 GCA_035545215.1 Puia sp. | reverse complement strand
AACCGTACGTTCCAGGGGCCATCCAAATCAACAGACCGCTCTTCGTCAAAATATTTCCACGCCCCCCCGGTTTCCAATCTGCCGGAGCCCGATGCTCCTTCCACCCGCATTCCGCGCAGACGAATAAAAACGGATTGGCCGGATTCCAATTGCAGCCAGACCCTGCGTCTATCCCTTTTCAATACCCCCGAACGTCCGGTCATCGGGTCATAACACTCCGCGCTGCCAAAATCCTCCGGCAACGTTATCCATCCCGCCGAAAAACCGGTGTGCTGATTAGCCACAAAATACACGTATCCATCCGCGTTTCTTTTGCGGATATACTCCAGACCCGCATTCCCAAACTCCTCCTTTTTCAAACCGGCTTTCGCAAGCGCGCCGCAAAAGTCGGAAGTGATGCTGACGGAAGGCGTCTGACGCAGCCGCTGGTTCAGTTCAGCCAGGTCCTGTTTGCGCCGGTCCAAATCATAAAGGCCGGGGACATCCCGGACCCCATGATACGCAAAGATCACCGGAACGCCTTGTTCGGCGAGTCCAAGGATATTCCTCAGCGTGGCCGGTGGCATACGCTTGCACCCGGGAATGACGATCGCCTTGTACGATATACCCGCCGCATTTACGATCCGGCCCCCGGCGACGTGGCATCCGGCCAGTTGGCGGTCGGATACATAATCGAAATCGAAGCCTTCGTCCCTCAGTTTCCTCGCCACGCTGCCGAGATCCGTCAGGTAGAACCATTGCAGCGGATTGTGCACCGCCATCATCGCCAGATGACCCGCATCGTTACCATAGTATTCCGACCAGATATCATGCACAGGGAAATACAGCAGCACTTCGTTGTCGGGCCTGGTATTTTGCAGGATCCGCTGGCAGTTGGTGACATAACGGGTGAACTCGGGGAAAAAAGGGAACATGCCGCTGTTATGACCAAAATGGCTCGCCGGGTAGAACAGCCTCCCCGGGAAAGGCAGATCGAACGGCGAATACGTGGCGCAGGTCATCATGAGATGATTGATCCCGCTGACAAACAATTCGTCGACCTGCGGTTTCACCTGCGAGAGCGCCACCTTGAAGTGGTTGCCGAGCCACGTGGCCGTTTCCGACGAGACCAGTTTTTTGCCCGTAAAATTGCCGGCCGACGAGGCAAACTTCATCAGCAGTTTGTCAGGACGACCGAAAGACTCGACGGGATAGTCCTTATCCTGGCGGACACCGGGTATTCCAAACGTACTGGCTCCAAACGATTCGGTCTGCGGAATATCACACGCTGCATACAGGTCCAGCCAATTGGACGGCGAACCGTGCGCCTGTTCCACGGTCTTTACCCCATGCGCGTGTGCCCAACTGTTCCAGGGTCCGATAAAATCGTCCAGCAACAGATCGGCCATCGTTTCACGGTAGTCGCAAAGCAGCCGTTGTTTGGTCTCCGAATTCTCCGCGCTATACCACTGCGGCAGATATTTCCTGAAATCATATCCGCGCCGCTTTTCGAACGCTTCCAGGATACGCGGCGTACAATCGGCTCCATAGACTTCGTAGGAATCGTTAAAAGTCGCCCGCAGATCCGATGGCCGAAGGAACAACGAGTCGAACCGCTTCAGATAGCCTTTTACCGCGTCGGCGTTGAAATGATCCAGTACCAGTCCCTCGCCTCCCACCCCGGACCGTTTCACCAGCTGACCGGTGGGTTCGCAAAACAGACTGTAGACGTCCCAGTGCCCGGAAGGGAAAGTAAAATGAAGCACTCCGTCTTCATCCACATATTTTGTCAGGTCCAGAATACGACGCTCTCCGTTGCTTTTCCCGACTTCACCATCTCCGCCCCCTGATCCTTCAAATGCCATAAGAGCGAGCAGCGTCTTCGACCCTTTTTTGTATATCGGCAGATCGACCACTTCGCCCCCCGCCGAACTTAACACCTTGCCGCCCTCCGTTTTTTGTGCAGCCATTTCCGGGGTGACATTCGGGCCGCCGAACGGCCATGCCGATGCCAACGCGACATCCGTTCCCATACCCAGCCGCCGGCCCGCAGAGGCCGTGTAATCCAACATATCGACCCATCGCTTGCTCATAAAAGGGATCGATTGTGCCTTGTGCCCGTCGACTTCATAGGTCGCGCTCACGCTTACCCCGCCGAATCCCGCCTTGTGAAAGGCATCCAGGTGTTGTTGAATTCCCTCGGGGGTCACCTCGCTGCCTAACCAATACCACCACAACCAGGGTCGTTCCTCGCTGGGTGGATTCGCCTGCTGAGCCATCCCAACTCCCGTAGCGAATAGCCCGAGTAGCAGACAGGCGATCGTCTTTTGCTTTATCTTGTTCTTGAACATAGTCAATGCTTATTTCATCCCAATAGTGGGCGTCGATGCACCAGTCAGCGTCACCGGGCCAACGATACCCGACGGCTGAAGGTCCCAATCCGACGCATCGAATCTCCCTTTCAGCGGATCGGCGATATAAAAGGATTTCCAGGGTATTTTGTGCCTGTCCATCCAGATGATCCGGTTGGTCGCAAGGTTGGTGACATGAATGCGCAGCTCATTGTCCTTTCCGGTGAAATACCCGCGATCGATGTCGAGCACATAAGGCACGCTCCATACCCGCCCAACAGGATGCCCATTCAATTCCACGTCAGCCATATCCCGGAGATCGGTAAAGGTCAGACGGATAGTCCTGCTGCCGTTGAGGGCGGCAGGCAGATCGAACTTCAGTCGATAACACGCCGTGCCGCTAAACGATTTCGTCGCGCTGTCCCCCAGCTCGGTCCAGCTCTTCAATACCCGCGTCGCGATCGGCCGCGGCACATAGGGAGCGCCTTTTTCAAACCTGATCTCCCATGAACCGCCCAACCGTGTCGGTTCGCTCCCGCAGAAGTAGGCAGCCGCCGTCCGCGGCTTTTCCCCGCGCGACGGAAACAGAAAACACGATTGGCCGGGCAGCAATTCCAGCCGGAAGGCGTATTTACCATCCGCGCCGGTCTTCCTTTGCAACGTGCAGCGCTTCCCGGTCATCGGGTCATAACATTCCAGCCCGCTCGCCGGGACACCCGGTGTGATCCAGCCGGAAGAGTACACACTGTCGAGGTTCGCAACAAAATACAGCTTACCCGAAACGCCGTTTTTTCGGATGAATTCCAGACCCGGAAAATACTCCCGGGTACATCCCGCCCCGGTACAATCATCCGTCAGATCGCTTGAGACACGCACATGCGGAGCGTTCCGCATTTCGACCTCGATCGTTTTCAATTCGGCCAGTCGCTGCGACCAGTCCTTCCACCCGGGAACATCCTTCGGCATTCCGTTTTCAAATATGACCGGCGCGCCATGCCTGGCCAGCCCGGCCAAATGCCGCATGGTTTTCACGGCCATCCGCCGACATTGCGGGATAACGATCGCCTTGTACTTTCCGCCGGCAGCGGTCACCAGCGAGCTGCCGTCATAGGACAATTGCTGCAACTGGAGATCGGAGACATAATCGAAGGAAATGCCCGCGTTTTTCAGCTTCCTGGCGGTAGCCGGAAAGGGGAAACGGTCGCCCCACTTACCGGGGATTGCATCAAAGGTAGCCAGGACCCCGAGATCCCTCGGCGCTTCGGAGTAGTAATCGTATACAGGGAAATACAGTAGCACATCATTATCCGGTTTCGATTGCTGCAACAGATGCTGACACCGCGCTATATACGTGCTGAGATCGGGCAGGTAATTATAGAACGCGGCGTAACGCCCGAAATCGGGCGCGGGATAAAACTTCCACCCCGGGAAAGGTACGTCGGGCGGCACATTCGTTGCGCTGATCAGCATGGTATGATTGATCCCCGCTACGAACAATTGGTCGAGTTGTGGTTTCAGTTGCGACAGCGCCATTCGAAAATGATTGGTCAGCCAGGTCGCCGTCTCGGCGGAACACAGGCGGCGGCCGTTCACATTGGCCGCGGAACTCGCAAATTTGAACATCAATATATCCGGCCATTTAGAGCGTGGCCGCTGGATATCTTTGTCGACCCTGACATTTGGAATGGGAAAATGGGCAGGACCGAAGGATTCCGTCTGCGGGATATCGGCCGCCCCGTAGAGATCGAGGATGTTGGCTGGTGCGCCATGCGCCTGTTCGGTGGTCAGTATCCCGCGCCCGTTGCTCCATTTCGACCAGGTATGCATAAACCCGTCGAGCAACAGATCGGAAATGGTTTCGCGATAGTCGCAAAGTACCCTCGACGCCTCCGCGGACGCGCCGCTGTCCGCCTGGTCCCCCGACCCGCAGCCAAACCTCGTGTCCGACCCCCGAACGCCCTTTCTATTGTCGGACAATTGCCCTGCCGCCGCATCAGACTTGCTACTGTCGAACAACAGCGGGAAGAAGGGCACCAGCGAATATCCCCTGCGCGCCTCGAACTCGCGGAGAATACTATCGGTCGCATCAGCCTTGTACACCTCATACGAATCGTTCATGACCGAACGGATACCCGAGAGCTCGCCCGGCACGCTGTCATATCCGTGCAGATAAGCCGCCAACGCCCGACCGCTGAATTGATCCAACACAAGCCCCTCACCGCCCGGCCCCGAACGCTTGACGAGTTGATTCGTGTTGGCGCCTGTCAGCACATAGATGGTCCAGTCCCCCGCAGGAAGCTCGCTCTTCAATCGCCCCGCCGGGGAGACTTTGCGCGTCAGGTCGACAAACTGCGCTCCGGCCTTTTGCGCAACGACCGCAAGCACGAAGTCTTTCGAACCCTCCGGTAACAATTGCCGGCTAAGCGCACCGCCTGTCGAGCGAAAGGAAGTGCAGCTCTTGAGCATCTTAGCCGCCTGAGAAGGAGTTACCGAGGGACCGCCGAAAGGCCATGCCGAGGACAAACCCATGTCTACACCCAGACGAAGCGCACCCGCCTCCCTGATCGTATAATGCAACATGTTGAACCACTTTGGGCTGCGAAACGGGATATCGCGATCCTCGTATCCTTTGACGCCATAGGTGGAAATAATGACAACCCCGCCGAATCCGCTGCGTTGAAACTGTCGGAGTTGAACATCGATGCTTTCTTTGGTCACCGCGCTTCCCAGCCAGAACCACCAGACCCACGGCTTCTCCTGCGACGAAAAGGACACGCCGCGGCCGCCGCCGGACCGCCCGGCGGTTTGAGCACGTAGCCCTTTCATCGAAAAGGACAACAGCAGAAGGACAAGAAAGGATAAAATGGATACGCGGGGGTAGGACTTCATCGCAAATGGATTTATATGGGCCGCGCCTTCGGCGCGGCCCCGGTTTTTCACTACTGATAGATCCACAACACCCCATTGCGGTCATCCGAGCCTCCGAACTGCCGCTGAATGGCTGCTTTTACGTTCTGGGCATTGTACGTATACTCAGTCTGAGGATACATCCATCTATCGGGGATTTTGCCGTTATTGCCATTGCCCGGTCCTACCGCCAGCGCCGGGACTCCCGTACGGAGAATATTGTAAAAGCCCTCCCACCCGGAATTGTTGAAGAAACTCAGGTATTTCTGGATGAGGATATTGTTCAGGTCTCCGTTGTATTGCACCTGCGGTTGCGTCAGGTAAGCGCTGATCTGCGCGTCGGTGATCTGTCCCCCGTTTTCCTGGTAGAATCGCATTGACGCCCGGATGCCGCTCTGATAATAGGCATTCGCATCCCCGGCTATCCATCCCCTGTTGATCGCCTCGGCAATGTTGAAGCAAAGTTCGGGGTACCCGACAATGATCATCGGTTCGCCCGTCGGCGTCGAATAGCGCGCCACATTCAGCGCCGAGGCGCTGTCCTTCTTATTGTAGATGTCCGAGATGCTAAGCCCGCTGCTGAGCCCATTGTAGGCCGTAATATCGGACGGTTGTTTTCCCGCGTCCGCTGCCACCTGCGTCATGACGCCGACGACCATCATTCTTGGATCGTTGTAGGCCCTCATGTATTGCGTGTAGGTGCTGCCAAATCGGTAGTAGTCCATATTCGCAGGGATATAGAACCTTGGATACCGGTCGCCGTCCTTGTCATACCAATGAAAAATGGCGGCGTCGGAATTGGAAGTAAAGACGGGATACTGACCCGGATCGTTGAAGATCGTCGCGAACTGCGTTTTCACATTCAGCACATTGTCTGCGACTTTCTTGCTCAGATCGATCAGCAGCCGAAGCCGGTAGCTGTTGAATAGTTTTTGCCACTTCGTCAGATCGCCGTTATAGATGATATCCCCGCTAATGACTGGCGGGTTCCCTGACTGGATCAGCGACCTGATCTCGGCATTGGCCTGTTCCAACAGCATCAGACAACTGTCCATGACGGTCTCCTGCGGGTCATAGGCCGGAGTATAGTCCCCTGATTTGCCCTGCAAAGCCTGGCTCATCGGTATATCGCCCACCTGCTTGGACAGTTCGGCGAAACAATACGCTTTGAAAAACTTGGCCAGCACGGCGTAAACAGGCGCCGATGTACGTTCCGCCTCGATCCTCATCTGTTCGACATTCCGCATTGTATTATAATAGCGCCAGTAATCCGTCGTGTCCCACTGGTAAGATTGGTCAGCCTGCTGACTATTGTCGCTCACCAGGTATTGCGATGCCCGCGTTTCATAGCCGAGGATCGGATTGAACTGAAATGCGTCGGCTTCCACGCCGGTCAGGATCAGGGACGGCACGCTCTGCGTCGGTTGGTTGGGATTGAGCGTCAGGTCCTTGAATTTGGTACATCCCGTACCAAGCGCCGCCAGCACTGCGCACATATAGAAAATGTTCCGAAAATTCTTCTTCATACAATATATTATTAGATAATACGGAATTAGAAATTAACATTCAGATTGAAGCCCAGCTCCCTGAATGCGGGCGTTTGCAGATTGTCGGACGGCCCGGTGAACTGGTCCGGGTCGATCACGCTCGACGGCGTAGACAGCCAAAGGTTCCTTCCCACCAGCGAAAGACTGGCATCCTTCATAAAGGTTCGTGCAATAATGGTCTTCGGCAGATGATACGTCAGTACGACTTCCCGCAGTTTGATATAGCTTCTGTTGACGATCGCAGCGCGGTCGATCCCCCAGTATCCGAACGTGTTTTGGACATAGTCGAAATAGTCCGTCTTGACATCGTTGGTCGCAAATTTCCGCGTATCGGAGATCACCTTGCCGTTGCCGTCACGTTGCAGCGTTCCGCTTACCACCTTGACGCCTTTTACGACATAGCTGCCTCCCGCATACCAGTTTTCCCGATCGCTGTTCGAGATACCAAGATGCCGGCCCCCTGCCCACAGATAGCGTTCATAGGTACTGATGATCTGGCCGCCCACCCGCGCATCGAACGAAAAATAAAGCGACAGGTTCTTGTAATTCACATTGTTTGTAATCCCGCCTATCCAGCTGTCGTTGTAATAACCCAGCTTTTTCTTAATGGGGTCCACCTGCGGCAATCCATCCGATCCTACGATGATCTGCCCATCGGGCGCATACATATAGTCGGTTCCTATAATAGCGTCCATTCGATCACCGACGTTCAGGAGACCTTCATTCGTTTCGCCGGGAGCCAGCGCTTTCAGATATTGCTGGTAAGTAGACCAATTGATCGCAATGTTCCACTTCAGATCCTGCTTGTTGACCGGAGTCGCATCGACTACGACCTCGTATCCTTTCCGAACCGTCTTGCGACCGTTGGTCAGTACGGAGGTGAACCCGGATGTATTGGAGATGGCCTGATAGTAGGTCTGTGGGCCATCGACAAAATTGAAATACGTGAGGTCCAGGCCCACCCGGTTGTTCAGGAACCGGAATTCGCCTCCTGTCTCGATCCCGGTGCTAAAGGATGGCTTGACGTTCGGGCTGATGATCGTTGCCGGATAACTGAGCGTCAGGTTGTCGTTCCACCTGACACCAGGGATATACGCCGTCGTAAAGCTGTACGGCGTCATCCCGGCGCCCACCCGTGCCAGCGCAGCGCGCAATTTAGCATATGAGATCGCCTTCGGCAGATCGATATATTCGTTCAGGATCGTCGACAGCGAGACCGAAGGATAAAAATAGCCGTCGTGCGCCTGCGGCAGCGTGGAAGACCAATCATACCTCCCCGTAAGACCTAAGAACAGGAGGTCCTTGTAATCGATGTCGGCGCTGGCATAGGTGCCATACTCCTGCAACTGGTTCTTATAATTGGTCGGCGTGGTCGGATTGATCGAGCTCGCGAAGTTATTCCAACCCGGCACGCTGAGCCCATCCGTCGAACCGAAGATATTCCGTTCCGACCAATTCCGCGCACTGGCACCGGCGTTCGCCTTGATCTCGAAGTCTCCCATTTTCTTGCTGTAATCGATCAGGACGTCCGAATTCGATTCGAACATATTGTACCAGTCTTCCGAGTAGTTGCCCTGCGGAATATGGTTGTAGGATTGCGGATACACTTTCGGCTGGTACAGACCGTTGCTGTTGATGGCCGTCCTGGCAGTGATGTTGAGGTTTTTCGCTACATTGTATTTCAGCGATACATTTCCGAAGATGTTATCCTTGTAGTAACCGTTCGTCTGTTCGTAAGCTACAAAATAGGGGTTGTTGTAATCGCCGGCGTCGTCATAATTCATTTGTTGCAATCCTTCCTGGCCGGGCACCCAGTAATTGCGGAGGTCGCGCACGTCCACGTTGGCTCCGGTCCACAGGACAAGACCATAGATAAAGCTGGCCCGTCCATATCCGATACTGGGGTAGTTCGGTGTGTAGAATTTGTTGTAGTTGATGTCCGCGTCGAGGCTAAGCCGTTTGTTCAGTTTCAGACCGCCCGACATATTGAAAGTCGTCCCGCCGAGCCGTGTGTTCGGAACTACGCCTTTCTGATACATCTGTGTCAGCGATGCGCGAAAATTCCCATTCTCATTTCCCGCCGAAACGCTGATATTGTCGGTCGTCAGTATGCCTGTCCGAAGGAAATGCTGGAGATTTTTCGCTCCTCTCGGGATCCACGGCAACGGCTTTTTCGTGCCGTCCGGGTTCACCGGGCTGTTGTACTGCACAAGAAGCCTCCCGTCCAGCTTGGGACCCCACGCGCCCCAGTATTCATAGGTCGGATCGCCCTGTTTATAAATACCATCGTAGCCTGTCCCATATTCATTCTGCAGCTTAGGCTCCTGGATGGTGCCCAGGTCAAAGGTCGTCGTCGAGTTGAACGAGAACGAAGGCTCATGAGACCTGCCGCCCTTTTTCGTCGTGATCTGGATCGCCCCGTTGACCCCCCTCCATCCATACAACGCGGAGGCGGCGGGCCCTTTCAGGATGCTATAGTTATCCACGTCATCCGCCGATATCTCCCACATCGTCGACCCCTCCAGGGGAACGCCATCCACAACGATCAGGGGTGTTACACCCCGCAATTTGATATCCGGCGTGCTGAAGAAGTCGGCCGAATTCGCGATACGCAGACCCGCGACCTTACCTGTCAATCCAGCCACCACATTCGGCTCGCGCGCCTTGACAAGCGCGTCGCCTTTCACCTCCTGGACGGCATATCCCAGTCTCTTTTTTTCCTTTTTGATACCCAGCGCGGTCACGACCACATCCGTCAGCGCCTTCGACTCCACGCTCATATAGATGGTGACCGGCTGACCGCCGGCGACCGCGATCGTTTGAGGAGCATAGCCGACCGATGTGATTTCCAGCGAATCGCCTCGCCTGAATGCATAGGTCAGGACAAAATTTCCCTGCTGGTCCGAGAAGGCATAGGCCCTGCTGTTCTTTACCCGGATAGTCGCGCCATTGATCGCCGACCGGTCATTTTGATTCAGGATCCTTCCGCGTATGCTAGTCGTTTGCGCATGCAAACCAGTCCAATAAACACATACCAGGGCGGGAAAGATGATCCGCAAGCATCGTTTGTAGTTCATAAGTGTTTCGTTTGGGTATTATTGATATTTCTTCTTTGACAATTATTTCACTACCGGGAACTCGCTGATCCGGAGCTTGGTACAACCGTAGGGAACCAGCGTCAGCGTCACCGGAGCCTCCGTTTTCAGGTATTCGATGGGGCTATAAGGCAGCGGGCCCGCCGTCTCATTGTACAGCGTCCACTGCGGGATCAGCTTGCCCTTCACCTTCAGTTCGACGGGCGCATTTTCCAGCGTCCACGGGTTACCGTTAATTGGCCTGGTTTCCACCTGGATCGAATCGGGGTTTTGCACGATCGATTCGGCCAGGCCGTAATTCCACGGCGTGGTTGGGCGCACCTCCATGTAATCGCCGTAGTGATCCGCATTCTTTACCTCTTTCCACTGTTCGCCGATCCGCAGACCATACACCAAAGGCCCGCGTTCGACCGCCACCGAGTTATTGAACCACCGGCTCATCCTGTTTTGCATGGGAAGGAAGAGCTCGACCTTATCGTGGTTCTTCCAGCGTTTGCTGATCCGGATGACCTGCCCTCCCTTCGATACCTTCTCCACCTGTCCGTTCACTCTTATGGTAGCCGAATCGCACCAGGAAGGTATCCTCAGGTGAAGCGGGAATTCCACCTCTTTCCCGGTACTAATCGTGAAGGACACTTTCCCCCCGAACGGATACTGCGTCTCCTCGCTGATCGTTACTTCATCGCCGTCCGCCAACCGGGCAGTCACCTCGGACGGACCGTACAATAGCGCGGCGAGCCCCCTGTCCTCCGTAGCAAACCACATGTTTTGAATGAACTTTGGCCATCCCTGGTGCATATTGGTGGTGCAGCAGGGAAACCCGGTCAGCACGCCGAAACATAGGTCGGTGCCATCATAGGAGGTCACAAAATTTCGCTCGTGACGGGTGACCATGACCTGGTTGGCCTCCTGGTAATATTGACGGCACGTGTAGTCTGCCGAGATCTGGGCAGGCAGCGCGTTGTAAGCGATCCTCTCCAGGTGGTCCATCATCCCGACATCCCCGGTGATCGCCATCATATTCTCCAGCGAGTACATCAGCTCCACGGCCGAACACAACTCTGAGCCCTGCACGGGGTCGTTTCCCCGCGTCATTTCGTCGGCGCCATACATACCCTGGGCTTGGCCCTGGTAAATCCGGATATCGTTTAGCGCCTTCTTCACCGCGCGCAGATATTTCTCCTCGGGGTGCTGTTGATAATAGATCACGGGCTCCTTGATCCCTTGCGCCAGGTTCACCCCATGAAAGCGGTAAGTTTGGGCCAGCTCGTCCGAATTCAGAAACGTTCCGGTCCAGTCATACACCTGGCGATGGATCAGTTCAGCGAGATCCAGCAGGAATTTCTCTCCGGTGAGATTGTACAGCCAGTAGACGATCAGCAGATTGTCACCCCCTCGTTGGGCGCCCCACCAGGAATAGTGACCGAGGGGCGTTTGAGGCAAGGTCTTCAGTTGGTAGCGCGAATATCTCAACATCAATTGAATGACCCGCTGGTCGCCGGTCCCGATATAATATTGCTGCAGCACCTTCAACATGACCATCTTCGGCCACCAATCCCTGGCCCTGTCCCTTTGCAGACCGGGTTCGGGAGCGGGTTCCTTTTCCGGCGGGACGGGACCAAAATATCCGTCGGGTTGTTGATTGGCGATCGACCACTCGATCCAGGGTTGCAGTTTTGCCTTCAATTCGGCATCGTCGAGGATAAATGCGAGAGGAGCAAGACCATCCAGCCAATACGGCGCGCGTTCCCATACATCACCGTCTCCCCCCAGCCAACCGTTCCTTTTCCCCAGGACCGAAGGATAAAGTTTGTCGAGATGGCCACACATGCCATTCTTCATCGACACCAGTTGGTCCAATAGCCAGCCTTTCGGCTTGATGGCCCCAAAAGGCAAAGACAAGTATGCCTTTGGATGCAAAGGGTAGCGGTTGCGGAGATAAGAGTGGTTGTTCAGAGCGGATTGGGCAACGATAGGATTACTCATAAATAGCAAATTGGCAGCGATCAATAGGCACCATCTTTTCATTTGGCAGCGACAATTTTTTGTTGACTCGAAATTTTCAGCGCTCCGAAATTAGGGCAATCTGTTTCAGAAAGACGGCTCCGGGACGTTAAAATCGCGGCCGCGGACCGTAAACGTTTTCGGAAAAAAAGTAATTTTGTATGTTACCTTGAGCAACAAATGAGCAAACAGGTCGTCACCATAAAGGAGCTTGCCCAAAGATTGAACGTCTCTATCGCCACTGTCTCCCGCGCATTGAGGAATTCGGGCGATGTGAACAGGGAGACGCGCGAAAGGGTGGTCCGGCTTGCCGCGGAATTGCACTACTCTCCCAACTATTTTGCGCAGAGCCTCGTCAAACAACAGACAAAGATAATTGGGGTTGTCGTGCCGACCATTTACTCGCACTATTTCTCACAGGCGCTTTGCGGGATGACGGATGTCGCCAACGAGCACGACTATTATGTGATGTTTTGCCAGAGCAATGAGACTTCCGGCCTCGAGCGAAAGAGCATGGAAAAATTAGTCGCGTGTCATGCGGATGGACTGCTCATTTCGATATCGAAAGAAACCAAGGACAGATCGATGTTTGACGAAGTGCTGAGCAACGGCATTCCCATCGTCCAGTTTGACCGCATCCTGCCCGGCCTGCAGGTAACCAAAGTAATAGTCGATGAATTCGAAGGCGCACTCAAGGCTGTGGAGCACCTTATTGCCCGAAAATGCCGGCGTATCGCGCATTTCGCCGGTCCCATGGAATTGTCGGTATCTGTCAATCGGCTGAATGGGTACCTCGAAGCATTAAAAAAGCACCGAATTCCCGTCGACAAAAGCCTGATCATTCCTTGCAATTCCTTCGAGGACGACGCGCAGACTGCTACCAAAAAATTGATGCACCTTAAAGTATTGCCGGACGGTCTCTTTGCGGTCAACGATCTTTCCGCCATCGCCGCGATCCAATACCTGAAAAAACACGGCGTCCGCGTTCCGCAGGACATCAAAGTGGTGGGGTTCAACGACGACCCCGCCAGCCGCCTGATCGACCCGACGCTCACCACCATCATGCAACCCGGTTACGAAGTCGGCAAACTCGCGATGGGCGTCCTCATCGATGAGATCAAAAACAAAAAGAACAAGAATCAGGTATTCAAATTGAGGACCAAACTGATCGCCCGCGAATCCAGCCGCAGCCGCATCTGAACGAACGCCTGCATCCATGCCAGGGACGAGATCATCAGACAAACGACTGTCATTGAACAAAAAAAGAGCCCCCGGTGCCTACAGAAAAAAGTTTGCCTGACCAAAGTCATGCCCGAACAGGTTCTGCCGAATAACCACCAAGCTCTATATTCGTTTTGTGCCGGCATGAAGCCCTTCGTCGTTAAACCTTCGCGCCTGCGCCTTTCCTGGCCGTCAGCTCCCTTCCCAGGCGCACCGTCTCGCGCACCAGCACATCGAAATCTTCCCGCCGGCTGCGATGATTG
>DASZYU010000257.1:0-3571 GCA_035545215.1 Puia sp. | reverse complement strand
ATACCCGGTTCACGCTCAACTTCGGCGATTTCACCGCCGACTCGTCGCAAACGACCAGTCTGGTGCACACCTACCGCCGCCCGAACTCCTACCGGCCCATCATGACACTGGCCGATTCCTCGGGCTGTATCGTACAGTTGGCCGGCAGCAACATCGTTACGGTACTGGGATCCACCCCCTTCTTCAGCGTCGACAAACACGCCTTCTGCGACAGCGGCATCGTCAACTTTGTCGACTATTCGATCTCGAACGACGGCTTCTACAGCGAGAGCTATAATTTTGGCGACGGTTCTCCGCCGCTGGGCATCACTTCGGGCTCGGGCGCCTTCAACGCGGCTCACGACTACGATCAAACCGGCACCATCGTGCCCACCCTTACCATCGTGACCACCAATGGTTGTACCGAATCCTATTCCGACACGATAAAGATCCATCAGACCCCGCACGGCGTCATCACCGCGACCAGTTCGTATTGCGCCGGACCCGTGCAGTTCGAAGGCAGCCTGACAGGTCCCGTTTCGCCGATGGATACGGTCAAATGGGCATGGGATTTCGGCAACGGCCAAACGTCCAATGTGCAAAACCCGGTCGCAAACCTGGCGCCCGGCAATCTCACGGCGACGCTCCGCACCAGCGTTACCTTTGGCTGCAGCGACACCACCGGTTTACGGACCACCGTATTCCCGCCGCCCGGTATCCAGGGCCCGAAGGAGATCACGACGCCGGTGGGCATCCCGGTCACTATTCCGTTCATCTATGGCGGGGACAGCATCGTCTCCTACAACTGGGTACCCGCCTCGCACCTCGACTGCCCCACCTGCCCCGACCCGGTGGCCACCGTCATCTTCAGCACCGATTTCACCGTAACGGTCACGGACATCCATCAATGCTCGGTCTCCGACAGCGTGCTCGTCAAAACCGTTTGCAATGCCGACAACTACTTCCTGCCGAACACGTTCTCGCCCAACGGCGACGGCGTCAATGACTATTTCTATCCGCGCGGTACCAGCCTGTACAATATCCAATCGCTGACCATTTTCAACCGCTGGGGCCAGATGGTCTTCCAGCGACGCGATTTCCCGGCCAATTCGGCGACGATGGGATGGGATGGCAACTTCAACGGCCGGCCGGCGCCTGCGGATGCCTATGTCTACGTCGCGGAAGTCATCTGCGAGAACGCACAGATCGTTACCCTGAAAGGCACTGTCACGCTGATACGATAACCATCATGAAAAAATTTCATCTGCATATCCTCCTGCTCCTCCTCCCGGCCCTCGCCGCGAAGGCGCAGGACATCCACTTCTCACAATTCTACGAAACACCGCTGCTCCGCAACCCTTCCCTGGCGGGCATCTTCACCGGGGACTATCGCGTGCAGGCGGTCTTCCGCGACCAGTGGAACAGCTTTACCAACGCCTATCGCACCGGCTCCTTCAACGCCGAATACAAATGGCCCATCGGCAAACAAAGCGATTATTTCACGACCGCGCTGCAGGTGCTCTACGATAAGGCGGGTACGGCCGCGCTCCAAACGACCGAACTGCTTCCGGCCATCAATTACCACAAGTCGCTGAGCAACGACCGGCCGATGTACCTGTCGCTGGGCTTCATGGGCGGCCTGGTGGAAAAAATGCTCGATCTGTCGAAGGTTACGACCAACAGCCAGTACAACGGCACGGCCTATGATCCGGCGCTGCCAAACGGCGAGACGATCCTCACGCCGAACGTACATTACCTCGACGGCTCCATCGGGCTCAGCTTTAACACGGCTTACGGCCCCGAACACCAAAACACCTTGTACGCCGGGATCGCTTATCATCACCTCAACCGCCCAAAGAACTCGTTCTACAAGAATCCCACGATCGAACTGGACCCGAAGATCGTCGTGTCGGCGGGCATCAGGTCGATCATCAACGACTATTCCTTTTTTACGATACAAGCCGACTATTCGAGCCAGGGCCCCTCACAGGAGACCATCGGCGGCATTATGTATAGCTACAAATTGGGCGATGAACCCGACAACTATCCTTACACGGTCAGCCTCGGCGGTTACATCCGGTGGAAGGACGCTTTCATCCCCGTCATCCGGCTGGAAATGAATGCGCTCTCGGTCGGTCTCAGCTACGACGTCAACAGTTCGCAACTCAATACCGTTAGCTACGCCCGCGGCGGCTTCGAACTTTCTATCTCCTACATCGGCTTTCTCAACCGCGAAAATGCAAAGTTCAGAATGCTCTGTCCGAGATTTTGACCTATCTTTGAAGCCCACACCAAATACAGGAACATGAGCACCGCTACGATCAGCCCTGGACAACAAGCACCGGATTTTTCGCTCTACGACTCGGACAAACAAAAAGTGAACCTCAGCGATCTTCGGGGCAGGAACGTGCTCCTCCTTTTCTTCCCGCAAGCCTTCACAGGCACCTGCACGAAAGAGCTTTGCAGCACCCGCGATAATATCGGCCTCTACAACGACACCAACGCCCGGGTCCTCGGCATCAGCGTCGACTCGATCTTCACCCTGGCCCGCTACAAAGAGGACCAGCACCTGAATTTTTCTTTGCTGAGCGATTTCAATAAGGAGACTTCCGCGGCCTATGGCACACTTTATGATACATTTGCATTCGATATGAAGGGCGTCTCGAAACGGTCCGCCTTCGTCATCGACAAGAATGGCGTCGTTCGGTATGCCGAAGTGCTCGAGAAGGCCAGCGATCTCCCCGACTTTGACGCAATTCAGAAGACCTTGCGGGAATTGAATTGATTATCAACGTATTATCCAATCTCTTTTCAGAGCCTTTAGCGTATTTTTACCCTTTTATTCTTCCGTCCCTATTCGTATCTTTGAGTAAATCAATGAATTTTTGGTCGTAATTCGTTAAACGGACCAGGGCAATGAGGAGTTTTTACCTTTTGTTATCCTTTACTCTACTGATCGCTACCCAGGCAAAAAGCCAGGTCAGAGGACCTATGCCCGAACCCGAACACAAGGTCATCAAGTTCTATCCCAACCCCGCAGTTTCCTACATCACCTTCGAGCTGGTCAAAGACGCGGGTAAGACATTCACCCTCCAGATCTTCAGCTTTCTGGGCCGGATGGTAAAGAACGTCCCCGACATCACGGACAAGACGACCGTCCAGCTCAGCGACCTGACACGCGGGTTGTACACCTTCCAGATCAAAGACGAGGCCGGCCGGACGACCGACTCGGGGATCTTTCAGATCATCAAATAACCTGCACGATCAGGAATTTCAAATAGTTGGTATTCTCCCACTCCTCCACGATGGGATGATCACTCGCCTGTGTCTGAAAAGTCACCTGTCTCAGCCTTCTGCGCGCATCCTTCGCTGCCATTTGAATGATCTCGAGGAATAGTTCCGGTTTCACCAGGTTGGTGCACGACGACGTCACGAGGAACCCGCCCTTCCGGACGAGCTTCATCCCCCGCAGATTGATCTCCTTGTAGCCGGTGATCGCCTTCTGTATCGTCTCCCTGCTCTTCGTGAACGCCGGCGGATCGAGCATCACCACGTCGTATTGCCGGCCTTCCTTGCTCCACTGCTTCAAAAC